>CAVCWN010000252.1:0-2490 GCA_963605975.1 Desulfovibrionaceae bacterium
TTTTCGTAAACAAAAGCGCCACGCGTTACGAAACACGCATTTCGTAACCAAAAGCGCCACGCGTTACGAAACACGCTTTTCGTAAACAAAAGCGCCACGCGTTACGAAACACGCATTTCGTAACCAAAAGCACATCGCGTTACGAAAGCCGCCTTCCGTAACCACCCCCACACAGGAGAAAAAAATGAAAGGCTACATACATCAGTTTGAAAGCTTCGGCTGCGTTGACGGACCGGGGTCAAGATTTATAGTATTTTTAAGCGGCTGCCCAATGAGGTGTCTTTTCTGCCACAATCCGGACACATGGGACATGCAAAAAGGCAAAGTCTACGAAGCCAGTGACGTTTTAAAAGAAGCCCTCAGCTGCCGTTCCTACTGGGGCAAAAAAGGCGGCATAACAGTTTCAGGCGGCGAACCCCTGATGCAAATAGATTTTTTAACAGAACTTTTTAGTCTGGCAAAAGAAAAAAATATCAACACATGCATAGACACATCCGGGGCGCCATTTACAAGCGAAGGACCATGGTTTGAAAAATTCCAAAAACTCATGCAAGTAACAGACCTTCTTTTGATGGACATAAAGCACATAAACGAAGAAGAGCACATAAAACTCACCGGCCACACAGGCAAAAACATAATCCAGATGTTCCGCTACCTGGACCAAATCAAAAAGCCCATCTGGATCCGCCACGTTTTAACCCCGGGCATCACAGACAATGACGACTACCTTGTGCAAACCCGCGACTTTATCCGCAGCCTGGGCAACGTAGAACGGGTCGAAATACTCCCCTACCACAGTCTTGGCGCCGCAAAATACAAAGACTTAGGCATTGAATACCCCCTCAAAAACACCCCCTCCCCAAGTGCAGACCGGATTGAAAATGCAAAAAAAATTCTTGAATGTGAAAAATACACGCTCTGGAAAAATTAATTTTTTTCAGGGCAGCATACCGCCTGCCTTTAACAGCCCTTCCGCCACTCACTTACGTTCGGTCAGCCCGCTTTGCGGTCTGACTGCTTCGCATGGCTACACGGCTGGCTGTGCCACAAAAAAATAGAAATCTCCCTTTCGCAAAGAAAATGTTTTTTTGCATTTTTTTTCTCGCATTTAAAATCCTTATTAAATCCAAGTAAATTTGTAATAAAGCAAATTGACTTTTATTTTTTTTTACTTTATCCCATAAGCGTCATAAGAAAATGCCTTTAAGATTAGAATTTTTACAGGCACTTGAAAATGACCAACAAATTTCAAGGAGTACCAAAATGAAAAAAACTCTCAAGACAATTCTTTTTCTTGCAGCAACTTTTGCAGCAGGAATGGCTTTTGCACAGGAAGCAGGACCTGCTCCTGACCACCACGGACACTTTTCTAACAAACTGTCATCAGACATTGTTAACGTGGACATTAACTCCGGAGACGTAACATTCGCAGGTTTTAAAAACAAGGCATCTGTTGACGTACTTTCCGGCAGAGTAGATGTTGGAATTACAGCATCTTTCACCTTTAAAGAAATTACAGGATCAACTGGTGACTACACATACTATTCTTTAGGAAATGGTTCTGTAGACGGTTTTAAACTTGATGACTGGTACATTGAATTCCGCCCATTAAAAAATCCTAACTTCTTTACAATCGGTTTTCATGACACAATCAACATTGCAGGTTCTTACCTTCCTGTAGAAGATGACAACTTTGCTAACGGCAACATGGGTTCTGATGTAGTTGCAGTTTTAAGACCAATCCAGGGCGTAAGAATTGCAGCAGGTTTTGACCTTGATTCATACTTTGGCTGCAAGGAAGACCTTGTAAACCAGTACCCTGTTTTAAACCTTGGTATGGACTGGACATACGGCGACCTCTTTTCTATAGGATTTGCCCTTAGAAATCCAATTAACGCCCAGGGTGACAACAACGACCTTGGCTTTGGAGCAGGAGCCACATTCAGGGCAACAGAAAATTTAAAATTCTATGCAGGTTATTCTTTCAACGATCCAAACGGCATTGCAAACCTTGAAGGACAAAACCTTATCACCTTCGCAGCAACAGCAAATGTCAGCCTTGTAAGCTTTGCCGCAGACTTTGCAGCAGCCCTTCCAGCAGAAGAGTCAAAAGGCAGCAATGAAATCTACCTGGCCCTTGACGCAGATGCCAGCGTTACAAAGAAACTGGACACAGGTCTTACAGCACGCGTATGGCTGGACACAAACGATGATGCAGAAAACATCTACGAAATCAACCCATACGTAAACCTGTCATTAAAACCATACAAGCTTGGCGCCGGCCTTGACTTCATAATCACAGAAAGCACCGCCACAGTAAGCTTCCCAGTTTACTGCAAAGTTTCTTTCTAAAAAAAATACCCTAAAAAAAATCCGCCTTCCCCCCAAAAAAGAAGGCGGATTTTTTTTTTACTTTCGAAGCAAATTCTGTGCGCATTCAAGCGAATTTTACCCCAGCATATTCTATTCAAAAAAAAACGCCTAACACGC
>CAVCWN010000253.1:0-9372 GCA_963605975.1 Desulfovibrionaceae bacterium
TTTCGTCTAAGCGGCAGCTTCTTTTGAAAACATTCACGCCATATCTTCGACAGGGCCCATCTAATTCCCCAAATCTTCCAAAATCAAATCAACCAGGGTCGCATCCGTTGCCTTGACCAAATCATCCGGCTTTATGATAATCTGGCTGCCGCGGACGCCGGCGCTGATGTAGACTTCGCTGTGGTCAAGGACGCTTTTGTCTATGAAGGTCCGGTATTTTTTTCGCATGCCCAGGGGTGAACAGCCGCCCCTTACGTAACCAGTCAAGGCTAAAAGTTCATCGCTTTTTACAGGAGCCACTTCTTTTGCCCCACAAGCAAGGCGGGCTTTTTTCAAATTGATTTCGTGAATTGCACTTTGACAAAAAACTACAACTTCTTTTGTTTCAGTTTTCATCACGATTGTTTTAAAAACGCAATCTGGATTAATGCCCAGTTTTTCTGCCAGGCGTTCAGCAGCTCCGCGTTCCAAAAGGTGTTCCCCGTCATCATCATAAGAGGAAGTTTTATATGGAATTTTTGCGCTTTCCAAAATACGCATTGCATTTGTTTTTTTAGCCATTGTAAAATCCCGCCCAAAAATCCCACTTTATTTTTTTGCTTTAGCGGCAGCATTTGTCACATAAGAGGACGTGCCCTTAAAATAATCCAGTGCCTGAATTTTTGTCTGCCAGTATTCAGCTTCTGTTTTTGTAAGGTAAGGACCAACGCGCACTCTGTAATAAAGATTTCCGCTGTCACTATCCTTGTAGGTAAAAACTTCGCAAGGCAGTGAAGACGCTTCCAAAACAGCGCGTGCTTCGTCAGCCCTTTTCTTTGTTGTGTAGGAAGCTGCCTGAATCCAGAAACTTGCCATTGGGGTGGAAGTACTTTCTTTCACAGAAGAAGTGCTTGTGGTGGCCTTGCTTGTCGAAGCAGCAGCAGTACTTTTTTTAGCAGTGCTTTCTTTTGCAGAAGCAGATTTCTTTTCACTTGCCACACTTGTTGAAGAAGCAGCTTTTGTAGAAGTATCACTTTTTGAAGCAGAGCTTACCACGCCAGAAGATTTTGCCACGGTGCTTTCTTTAGCAGCACTTTCTGAAGCAAGAACTTCGCGGGCTTCATTCGTCTTAGACATAGCCTTTTCTGCCACTTCATTTTTTGCAGTCACAGTTCCAGCCGGCACAGTATTCAACTGAAGTGTCGTTCCTCCGTTAACATAAACCGTATCCGCATTAACCGTCGCATTTTCTGCATTTACAATTGCATCTTTTTCTAAAGGATTTTGACCATCCTGGCCACTGGCATTTTCATCCCCCAGCAAAGTCAATTCCTGACCGCCATTCAAAAGAGCAGGATCTGCATTTTCACTTACATTTGCAGCGGCACTTTCACCAGCATTTTCTGCCAAAGAATTATTTTCTAAAGGATTTGCAGCATCGCTCGTGCCAGAAGGTTTTACCATCACATCAGAAATTGTCGGCGAAACATAAGCATTTCCCGGCACTCTTGAAGGACTTTCATTTTTAAAAAGCAGTAAAGCTGCTCCAATTACAACCAGTAAAAAGATTCCTGTTACAAGGACAATCCAGAGTGTTTTTTTCTGTTCCATACTTTATCCCCTACCGGCGGCCAGCAAGGAATTTTTCAATTTTCTTTTCTAAACATTTTCTGCTGCCGGTATTTCCTACTTTTACAGTATCGGCAACTGATTTTTTATATTTAGCAAAAAGATTTTTCTGGGATTTAAATCTTAAAATAATTTGTTTAAAAGACAAGCCGTCTCTTTTTTTTGCCCGGTAAAGCCTTTGCCAGAAAGGGGCCGTCACAAAAAGCACGCAATCCATTTTTTTTATGAGTGGCACTTTATACAAAAGAGTCGCATTTACAACAATATTTTTTCCTTCATTAGCATTTATAAAATCATCAAAAAGTTTATTAATCCTGGGGTAAAGAATTTCTTCCTGCTTTTTTACCAGGGCCCCATCTTCAAAAATTACAGCCCCCAGATTTTTTCTGTTGATTTTGCCATCTGCCGTCAAAAGTTCTATTTTCTTTTTCTTAGCAAGCAGGCCAAAAGTTTCCAGGATTTTTTCTTTTTCTTCTTCAATTGCCTGGTGGGTTAAAAGGTCCGCATCAACTGACACAAAACCTTTTTTTTCTAAAATTGCCGCCGCTTCATTTTTGCCCGCCGCCATTGGTCCTGTAACGCAAAGAATCATCAGTGGAATTCTCCCCAGTTTTTGCCGTACTCAATGCTGACCCTCAAAGGCACAGACAGCTGCACCGCCGACTCCATAGTCTTTTTAATAAGGGCAATTGTTTCCTGCACGGTTCTTTCATCATCCGGGCATTCAAAAATCAATTCATCATGAACCTGCAAAAGCATTTTTGCCTTGGACTGAGTGCGCACCAATTCTTCCTTCACCTTAAGCATTGCAGTTTTTACAATGTCTGCCGCGCTGCCCTGAATAGGCGTGTTGATTGCAACGCGTTCTCCTGCCTGCTCTTCCACCTTGTTGCGGCTGAGGATTTGCTTTATTTCTCTTTTGCGGCCCATAATGGTTTCCACAAAACCACATTCTCTGGCCCTTTCAACAGTCTGATCAATAAATTTTTTTACTCCGGAATAAGTTTCAAAATACTGGTCAATAAATTCCTTGGCCTGGGTGCGTGAAATATTCAACTCCTTGGCCAGGCGAAAAGCGCTCATCCCGTACATAACGCCGAAGTTCACCGTTTTCGCAAACCGCCTCTGTTCCGCCGTAACATCTTCCGCCTTTACGCCATAAATCAAAGCCGCAGTAGAAGCGTGCACATCAATTCCCTGCCTGAAAGCATTAGACAAATTTTCATCTCCGGACAAATGCGACAGCACCACCAGTTCAATTTGCGCATAATCGGCAGAAATCAAAACCTTACCATCCAGGGCCGTAAAAGCACTTCTTATGCGGCGGCCGTTTTTGTCACGAACAGGAATGTTTTGCAAATTCGGTTCACGGCTGGAAAGACGGCCAGTCGCTGTTCCCGTCTGCAAAAAGCAAGTGTGAATGCGATCATTTTTGTCAGCCAGCAAAGGCAAAGTTTCCACATAAGTTGACTGCAGTTTTGCAAAAGACCGGTAATCCAAAATCAACTGAGGCAAAGGATTTTGAGTACGCTCACACAATTCTTCAAGGACAGCCGTGTCTGTGGAATAGCCAGTTTTTGTTTTTTTACCAGCCACAAGCCCCTGCTCTGTAAACAAAACCGTCTGCAGCTGCTTTGTAGAAGCAATATTAAATTCGTGGCCGGCCACTTCAAAAATTTCCTTTTCCTTTTGATGGATTTCTTCATCCAGTTCCACAGAAAAATCCGCCAGGGCCTTTTTGTCCAAATGGATTCCAGTCATTTCCATTTCTGTCAAAAGCGGCAAAAGAGGCATTTCCATTTCGTAAAAAAGTTTATTCAATTTTGGTGCTTTTAAAAGTTCTTCCTTAAAGATTTTTCCCAGCTGCCAAGTAAAATCCGCATCTTCTGCAGCATAAGGAGTGGCCTTGTCCAAATCAACATCCGCAAAAGTCTGCCCCTTTTGAACCACATCCTTAAACTCAATGCCACGCAGGCCCAGCTTTGTCTGCCCCAGGTACTCAAGCGAAAAAGGCGACTTTCCATTTCTGTCCGGATTCAAAATCCAAGCCGCAACCATGGTATCAAAAATTTTACATTCAGGCATTTTTTCAAACCCATTCGAAAGCATCACTTCCAAATCGAATTTGCCATTGTGCATTACAGCCGTCATTTCCCTGTTATAAAAAAGCCTTTCCAGCTGCTTTATGGCCTCTTCCTTTTCAATCACCGCCGGCGCAAAAATTCCACCAGGCAAAATTACAGGCACATAAAAAGCCTTCCCGCTTTCAAAAGACAAACTGAATCCCACAAGGCTGGTTCCCACAGCATCAAGGCCAGTCGTCTCTGTGTCAAAGGCAAAAGTTTTTTCAGGCAGGGCCAAAATTTTGTCCACCAAAGCCACCAGGTCTTCTAAAGCAGTCACCGCCGTATAGTCACCAGTATTTTCCTTTACAGGCAAAAGCTCTTCTTCGTCAAAAAGACTTTCCTGACCGCCGCCATCTTTTTTTAAAGCAGCATTTTCTTTTTTTCCATCAACACCTGTCTCGCCAGAAGCAGCCGTTTCAGTTCCAACTTCACTTTCACCCAAAGCCCCCTCCTGTGTCGCAAAAGATTTTGCCACAGCAAAGGCCCCGTAAAATTTCAGTCTTTCAGCCGCTCCCCCAAAATTTAAATTCGCCGTAGAAAATTTTTCCAAATCAAAATCCAAAGGCAAATCATCCCGCAAAGAAATCAATTTTTTAGAAAGAAAAGCATCTTCCCTGCTGTCCCGAATCTTTTGCCCCAAAGCACCCTTTATTTCATCAGAGTGCAAATAAATTTCTTCAAGCGAAGCATATTCATTCAAAAGCTTTAAAGCCGTTTTTTCGCCCACGCCCTTCACGCCAGGCACATTGTCAGCCGCATCCCCCACCAGCGAAAGATAATCCAGCATTTGATCCGGCCTTATGCCCCAAGTAGAAAGCACTTCCTCCGCCCCCACAGTCTGCCAGCCGCCACTCACCTTATCAGGCTGCATTTCCTTACAGTTGTCATTCACCAGCTGCAGCAAATCCTTATCACCAGACAAAATGCGGCACTGCATACCATTTTCCCTGCACTTTTTCGCAATAGTCGCAATCACATCATCCGCTTCAAAATTGTCAACTCGCAAAACCGGCACATTCAGTTCATTCAAAATTTCTTCAATCCAAGGAATCTGGGCCAGTAAATCGTCCGGACTTTTCATGCGGTTAGCCTTGTAAGCATCATACATCTGGTGCCTGAAAGTTTTTCCCTTAGGGTCAAAAGCCGCCGCCAGGTAAGAAGGCTTATATTTTGAAATCAGCGCCTTCAAGTTCCTGAAAAAAATATTCACCGCCGAAATATTTTGCCCAGCCTTATTGGTCAGCGGGTGATTTATAAGCGCAAAATAGGCCCTGTAAATTAAACCATAAGAATCCAAAACATAAAAAGTGTCATTTTCCATGCGCCCATTTTACCACGAAAGCAAAAAAGTAGAAACGTCATTTTTAAATCGATTTTTTTTAGGGCGTTCCCCTTCGGGTCAGGCTATCCAGGGTTCCGCGCAAAGCGCTCCAATATTTTTTTTCTTTGCAGAAAAAAAATATCGCCTGCGGCGCCCTTCCTATCCTTAACGCAAAAAGCCCTTACCTGGCAGCCACAAAAAAAAAGCGCAGGCCCATCTAAAAAGACAAGAGTGCGCTTTATTTTTTTTTCACAGCAAACTAATTTGTTAAAGATCTGCTATTCATCAACAATGATGTTAATGGTCAAAGTAGTCGTTGCGTCATTCTTTCTAGAAGCATTTCCATTGTCACCAGAGTTTCCAGAGTTACCGGTAATATTAACCGTTTCCTGGTCAGACAATCTGCTTACTCCAGTTGCATTAACATTTGAATCCTTTGCAAAAGATTCACGTGGTGTTGTCTGGACACCGCTCTGGCTGTCAGTAGCAGAAGACTGGCCCTGGTAAACAGCCATTCCCTTTACGCCAGAAATTTCCTTTGCTTCCGTAAACTGTGTAGACTTAGGAGTTTCAGCTACAGCTCCAGTTTCTGCTCCACCTTCAAGTCCAACTCCACCATCACTTACAGCAGGAAGTTCACCATCAGATGGCACTTCTTCATCAGCAGGGACTTCTTCATCTTCAGGCAAAGGAGCATTAAATTCAGCTTCAGCCGCAGCAGTACCAGAAGGGTAATAAGCAACAGCCCCATCCACAACAGTCAAATTTGCCAAAGAATCAATAGTAAATTCCGTACCACGAACAGAAGCCGTAGCCGAAGGGGTCTTTACAGTAAAGTCAGCCTTTTTGTTGGAATGTTTTACACTAGCCTTCACAGAACCGCTGTCCAAAACAATAGAAGTCTTGTCCTTTGTACTACTTGCCATCAGCTGTGACAAAGTAAGACGTGTCAAAGCCTTTACAGTAACCGTAGATTCCCCTACAGTCAAAACAGCCTGTGAATCAAAACCAGTAGAAATAACATCACCAGATTTAAGAGTGTCACCAACCTTAAGGGCAACCCATGAAGTGCTTACCTTGCGTTCAACCTTACCGGTCACAGACTTAACCTTTGCTTCCAGAGGAGCCGCAAAAGCCTGACTTGCAAAAATAGAAGCCGTCACCAAAAGCAAAGAAATTCTTTTTACCCATTTAGATAATCTCATAAAAACCTCCGTCCTTAAAAGGAAAGTGTTGCGTTAAATGCCGCACCCATTTTATTGTCAGCAGAATCAGCACCCATAAATCCGTAAAGATTTAAATTCAACTGTAAATCTGTGAACATCTGATAAGTAAGAAGCATGCTTGCTTCCGAACCATAATAAGCAAAAGTCTCATCCGGATTTGCAAAATCTGCAGCATAAGAAGCCCTTACGTAAAGCTTAGAAAGTGGCTTTACAGAAAAACTTGCGCTGGCCTTTGTCAAACCAGAATAATACATTCCGCCCTTAGAATTAACAGCAGTCACTTTTGTAAAAGGCACAAATTGAATAAGGAAACCGTCATCCCCAAACTGCTTTCCAGAAGCATAACTTGCCCCCACAGTAATTGCAGAAGACAAGAAGCCAGGGTAAAGGCTCACACTGAATTTGGTAAGATTTGCCATTTTTTCAAAAGTATTGATTGCTTCAAAAGTCGTACTTACATCGTAGAAAATAAAGCGTGAAAGCGGACCATTCATAAACAATGTAGCGTACAAACGTGTAGAATCAGTATCAGTAGAAGTTCCCACACCAGGCAGGCCCAAAATGCAAAGTGTTTCCAGACCAAGAGTCTGGTTTGCAAAAAGGTAAGGGGCAGAAAAAGAAGCACTTGCAATCGCATAAGAAGGCGCAAACTGGTAAATAGGAAGTTTTTCACCCAAAACAAGTGAATAACCGCCAGAGGCAACATTTCCATCACTCTGGAAAACAGGATTATTCAAGCCATTCAAGAAACTTGTGCATGACAAAGACAAAGACGCAGACAAAGCCTGTGTCTTAAACTGAACCAAAAGGCCGTCAACCGGCTGCGAATAAATAATTCCAGTAATGTCAGAAACAGGGAATCTTCCAAAAGAAAGCAGGAAAGAATTTTTATCTGCTGACTGGAAGAAAGCATTAAATTTCAACAAATCAATGTCAAAATTTAAATTTTCAAGTTTTTTGTAATCCGAACAGGCTGTAAAATCAAAATTTAGGGAAGCCTGGCTAGCAAGGTAAACAGTTCCCGCACCATTAAAAGGAATGCGGACACCACCAGACAAAAAGTTACTCTGTTCCAGATAATACTTGTTTGCACCAGAATCTTCTGTTGTGTAAAAATTAGAAGTATTTCCAAAAGTTCCAGTAAAAACCTGGGCATTAGCATTCAACGCAAAAGCAGCAAGAAGAGGCAAAAGCGCAGCCTTAAAAACTAAAGATTTTTTCATTTTGCTTCTCCTTCAGATTTTCCAGGGTAAAGATTGTTGCACATAGTTATAGCATTTAAAACATCTCTTCCGCTTGCAATTTTTATTCCACTTACAGAAGATGGAATAATTCCCAAAGCCTTGCACTGCATAAAGGCATATCTTTTGCTTTTATTTATCTTATAAAACAAAGAGCCTTCAATGTCCCATGTCTTTGAAAGAACAAAAGAAAGTTCCCCCATACGAACAGGAGTTTCTGCAGTAATTTTTTTGGAATCCCTTACGATTCCCTCTTTTTTCAATACATCCAAAGCATCCGCATAAGATGTATCTTCCGAAATGACACCAAGTTTCGAAGCACAAAGATAAGAAAGCTGGCCCATGTTTGCCTTTTCACTTTCAAGCAAATCGCTGACAGACTCCGCAGACTGAGCATGAACGCAGAAAGCCGCAAAAGCGATTAAACATAAAAAAATCGTTTTTTTCATAATCGAATCTTCCTTTCCCCACATTTTAACCCAATTTTTCTGTAAAAACAATGTCTAAAAAAATTTTTATGATTTTCAAGGATTTTTTTTAGGATGCAATTAGTAAAAAAAAAGGCCACCCCGCAGGGCAGCCCCATTCCTTCAAAAGACTCAGTCTATTTTGAAAGTTTCAATCTTGCTGGTAACAGCAACAACAGAATCCTGGTTTTTCTGAGCAGTGCTGCTTATTAAATCCAGGGAAGACTCAAATTCCTTGATTGTCGCATTAGAATCTTCAATTGACTGGTTAACTTCCTGGGAAAGATTTACAACCTGGTCTACGTGGTTTCGAATTTCGCCGTTGTAGTCAGACTGTGTCTTTACCAAAGAATTAATTTCATTAATTTGCGAAGAAATTTCATTGGTAACCTTTAAAGTTTCGCTAGCCCCTTCAGACTGCTCTTCCATAGCGCTGGCAATAGTGTCCACAATCTGGTTTGAATCCTTTACACCACCGCTAATCTGGTTAAAGACAACAGACGTTTCATTCATACTGTCCGTACTCTTTTTAACAACATCTATCATATCATTAATAAGAGAAGAAATTTCTTGGGTACTTGAAGAAGTATCTTCTGCCAGCTTACGAATTTCATCCGCAACAACGCTAAATCCCTTACCGGCTTCACCCGCATGGGCCGCTTCAATTGCCGCATTCATAGCCAAAAGGTTTGTCTGTTCAGCAACCGCAGAAATAACCTGTGTAATTTCAGACATCTTTTCGGACTTGTCACTGATTGCTTCGATTAAAGAAAGAGTATTTTCAACTTCATTGTTACCCTTTTCAGAAACAACAGAAAGTTCCTGGGAAATAGCCCTGGCCTTTTTAATCATTTCTGTCATCGAATTGATATTTGCAACCATCTCTGTGATGGAAGAAGCATTTTGTTCAACCGCAGCAGCCTGGTTTGCCACAAGGCTGGAAATCTTTTCAGCATCCTTGTCCAGCTGAATAATATTCTGCTGGGTGTCAGTCAAAAGCCTGTCCCTCACTTCATTCTTTTGCATAATATTTTCAAAAGAAGAAATAACCGTCTTTACCCCATTAATATTCTGGTGGGCGTCAGAAGCAAGAGTCAGGGCATTGTCATTTACACAAAGATTTTCTTTTTTAACTTCGCTGATTGTGTCTTTTAAATAATCCATCAGCTTGTTCACCTGGTGGTTCAAATAACCCAAATCATCAAAAGAAGAAATTGTAAGACGTGTAACCAAATCACCATTTTTGCGCAAATTGCTGATCGTGTTACTTGCAGTCTTAAAGCGAACCCTCAAAGCCCTCAAATAGAAAACATAAAGCAAACCAATAATGATAATACACCAGGCAAAAACAAAAATCGTTCCCGGCAAAAAGTCCCTTATGGT
>CAVCWN010000254.1:0-3549 GCA_963605975.1 Desulfovibrionaceae bacterium
ATTTGTTCCCCATTTTTACACCTCCTTGGGTGTCCTAATTTTTGGGGTTGGTTCAAACAAAATTTTTCATTTGGAGGAAATTATGAAAAAAATTAATTTATTTTTGTGTGCAGCAGTTTGTGCAGCCGGGTTTGCCTTTTTATCTTGTGGAGAAAAGGAAGTGTGGACAACAGTAGAAAACTTTGCCCCAGATGCCGGAACTTATGCAGGAAAGATTGTAGGAACTTCATCACAAACACAAGGAACTTCAGGAGTTGCAATGAAAGTTATATCTGATTCATCTATGACTCTTGTTATTGAAGGAACCGAAGATTCTTCAAATGTTCAACTGAACGATGTTTCTTATACGATTAAATCAATTATGGAGTATTCTTCAGAGACTGTATATGATCTTGCGAAAAAAGCAATAACAAATACTGAAAATTACACTTTTGATGACAACAATCTTACTATAACATATAAAACAACTAGTGCCGAAGAAGACAGCAATCAAACTTACTCAAAATTTTGCTCTTCAATTGAAGAAGACGACTTCACTATTGAAAGCAGTTCTTTTGGCAACTGGAAACTTACTCTTGATGAAACAGAAGATGATGGTACTACTACCAACACTACCATAACTCTGACTTTGAAGTAATACAGCCATTCTTAAAAAAAACTGCCGCCTGCAATTATGTTTGTAAGTGGCAGTTTTTTTTGCTACAAAATATTTCGCCGGGCGTGACCTTGAAGCTTGCGCTGGATGTTACCTTGAAGCTTGCGCTGGACGTTACCCTCCGCTTCGTTCGGGCTTCGCCCTCACTTCGCTCCGGGTCGGCTGTTCCGCACTTCGCTAACGCTCTAAGTCCTCGGCGTGCAGATAGCACGCCTGCGGTCTTCTCAGGGCTTTTGTTGAAACAAAAGCCCTTCGGTGCTCCATAGCCTAACGCGTTTTATTTCACTTCCACAATCTTATAATTCCGTGTTCCGCCACCGAGTTTTTCCAGCTCTTCAACCATACCAATGCGATGTTCTTTTTTCCATTCAGATTTTACTTGGTCAATTACATCAACATTTTCAATTACAAAATCCAGCGTACACTGCTCAAGGGCGACAATGTCGTTTGAAGCAATAATCCCGATTTTGCCAAGATTTTTTGCATTCTTGCAGCCGTCCTGCGGGTCTATGTCATCAAGAACATTGATAAAAGCCCAGTTTGATTTGTAGTCAAGGGCAGCCTTTGCCGCATCAGCAAAAGTTTTTTCAAGAACATCGGCAGGAGTGTTGTGATAGTGATTTTCGTCAGTTCCGCCCGAATGAATGATGCATTTTCCACTTCGGTTTGCAAGACAGAGCGAAATATTTTTAATGTTTCCGTCAAAAGCCGGCAGCATATGAAGCCGCACCCTGAAAACCGAAATCAAAGTGTCAAAATCCGCAAATTCTTTCCCAGTCCGGGCGTATTTTAAAAGATTTCCGTTTTTAAGCGGCAGATTAATGTAATTATCGTCGCTAACCATTATGCACTTGCCGATTTTTGTAAATCCGTGCTTTGCCGCGTGTTCAAGATTCTGCTCGGCCGTCCAGCGATTCCCCGAAAGTCCGTCGCCGTCAAACATTGTGCCACCTGTCGTGCGAACAAGGTCAGTCAAAAGGCTCGGGTCTAAAACCTGTTCCGTAGGACCGCCAAAACTCACCTTAATCCCAACATTTCCGCTGATTTTCTGATTCAAGGCCTTGTAAACTTTCATAAGTCCCTGAGAAGAAACGTCACTCGTAAAATAAACGACGCTTTGTTTTTGTGGGGCGTTTTGAGCAAACGAAAATGTCGCAGCCAAAATAAAAATCGAAATTGCTAAAAATGATTTTTTCATAAAGTACCTCCTGTGGTGGTTTTATGTTACGATATAAAGTTGACTTTAGGTCAAGAGAAAATTCATAGAAAAATTCTAAAAATCATGCTACTTTAAATAGACGCACAACATAGGAGGAACTTTTGCTTTTATATCACGGAAGTAAAATCTTATGACAAATGAACTGCCTTACATTCTTGATTTTTACGACAAAGAAGTTTCTAAAAAGATAAATCAAAAATACGGATTTTCTCTAATGGAATCCTTCAGGAAATTCTTGAACTCAGAAACTTACAGAATGCTTTCAGACCCCAAACTTGAAATGTGGGATTTTAGCCCAGACGGAATTTTTGATATGTGGGAAAACGAACAGGTGACTGGCACGCCTCAAACTTCCCTTTACCTTTCCCGAGATTAACCAGATTCCCAGGAGAACAAAATGACAAAAGAAATGGAGTTTTTTTTCTTTTCTGCTTGAACAATATGCATTTTTTAAGAAAACCACCGCCGACAAAGTCCTAAACCAGCTTGACCGCTTGAACCTTACAGACAGAGTTTTTAACATGTACGAAATGTACCATTCTGAAGCAATTGAAAATGCTTTTGCGGATATTGACAGGATGATTGAGGAAGCAGACAGAAAATTAAAAAATAAATCTTAATATGATAATATGATAATAATTTTAGTGGAGAATAAAATATGAAAGAAATTCCAGATTATCAGACTTTAATGTTGCCGGTTTTAAAAGCTCTTGCAGATGGAAATGAACACAAACTTCAACAGATTACAGAAAATCTTTCAAAAGAATTTAATCTTACTGAGGAAGAACTAAGCAAACTTATCCCGAGCGGAACACAAAGTATTTTTTACAATCGGGTCGGTTGGGCAAAAACATATCTTAAAAAAGCCGGACTTCTGGAAAACTGCGGAAAAGGTGTTTTTAAAATTACGAACGAAGGAAAAAATGTTCTAAAAAATCCGCCTGAAAAAATTGACAATAAATTTTTAAAGCAATACGAAAACTTCAATGATTTTTATACACGGACAAGTTCAAATGAAGATGAAATTGTAGCGGAAACAGACTATAAAAATCAAACGCCGGAAGAACTGATTGAAACAGCTTTCTGTGATTTTCAAAAATCCCTTGCGGAAGAAATTCTTGAAAAAATCAGGACTGTTTCTCCGTCATTTTTTGAAAAACTTGTGGTCGCTCTTCTTGTAAAAATGGGCTACGGCGGTTCAATCAAAGATGCGGGACAGGCAATCGGAAAAACTGGGGATGAAGGAATTGACGGAATCATAAAGGAAGACAAACTTGGACTTGATGTGATTTACGTTCAGGCAAAACGCTGGAAAGAAAACAACGTAATCGGGCGACCGGAAATCCAGAAGTTTGTAGGGGCACTTGCAGGTCAAGGGGCAAAAAAAGGCGTTTTTATTACAGCATCGTCATTTACAAAAGAAGCTCTTGATTACAAGCCGATGAACGACACGAAAGTAATTTTAATTGATGGAATGAAACTTGCAAATCTGATGATTGAATATAATCTTGGTGTTGCTCCTGTGCATGCTTACGAACTTAAAAAACTAGACAACGATTATTTTGATGAAGAATAAAAACGCCTCAGGGATTGTAGTGGCAGCGTAGGAGCACGTCCAGCGAAGTTACAACAAACCGTTAAAATTTTCCTTGCTTTTTTGAAAATGGACTTTATA
>CAVCWN010000255.1:0-3890 GCA_963605975.1 Desulfovibrionaceae bacterium
CACTATGACGCCCCACACGAAAGAGTTTCTGGAGGTCTCAGGCCAAATTTTGTGGCAACCATTCCAGGCAGTCTTAACGACTACTGCATCTGGGTTTGTGCCCACCTTGATGTTGTTCCTGTGGGAGAACTTTCTTTGTGGAACACTGACCCGTGGAAAGTTGTAGAAAAAGATGGAAAAATTTTTGGCCGTGGAGTAGAAGACGATCAGCAGGGACTGGTCACAGGTCTTCTGGCAGCCTTGGCTTTTGTAAAAAACAATGTGTCACCAAAACATACAATCAAACTTTTGTTTATGGCAGATGAAGAAGTTGGTTCCCTTTACGGCATGAACTATCTTGTAAAAAATCACCTTGATATTTTTTCAAAAGCAGACAGAATTCTTATTCCAGATGGCGGGGATGAAAAGGGCCAAACAATTGAAGTTTGCGAAAAAAATATTTTGTGGCTCAAGTGTCACACTTTAGGAAAGCAGGCACACGGTTCACGGCCAGATTTAGGCAGAAACGCAAAACTTGCTTCTTGCGCCCTGGCTCTCAAAATCAACGCATTGGAAAAAGTTTTTACAGATTCAAATGACATGTTTGATATGCCACAGTCCACTTTCCAGCCAACCATGCAGCTGTCAAATGTCGAAAGCATCAACATGATTCCAGGTGATGACGTACTTTGTTTCGATTGCCGCATAAATCCCTGCTATTCACTTGATCAAGTAAGGGCTGAAGTAAAAAAAATTATTGCTGAAGTGGAAAAAGAATACGATGTTAAAATAGAAGTCTCTGAAGCTCAGGCAGAAGAATCTTTGCCGACCCCAGTTGACGCTCCAGTTGTGCAGGAACTTAAAGCTGCTTTAAAAAAGGTCCACGGCATTGACGCAAAGATTGTAGGTGTAGGAGGCGGAACAGTTGCAGCACCCTTGCGCAATTTAGGTTTCGAAGCAGTCGTCTGGTCTACACTGGAAAACCTCTGTCACCAGCCAAACGAATATGCCGTAATTAAAAACATCGGCACGGATGCAAAAACGATTGTCTACATGGCAATGAACTAAAATCGATTTTAAATTGATTTAGAATAAAGTCAAAGCGTCTTTCGAAAAGGAAAGGCGCTTTTTTTTCAAGCAGTAAAGCCCTTAAAAAAAATCATTCACAGCCAAGTATTTTAAAAAGCTCCCCAGCTTTTTTCCTAAAGACATCTTCAACAAGGCTGCCACTTTCCTCTACAAAATTTTCAAAACACTTTTTTAAGTCCCCCACAGAATCAAAAGAACCCAAAATAATTTCACAGTAACCTTTGTCACGCTCCTGCAAGTGGGCCAGGTTTTCAATTTGCTTTAAATGCTTTACATATTTGTTTTTTGAAAGGGCTAAAAGTTTTTCTTTTTTCTGCAAGGGGATTTTAAAATTCATCACAAATTTTGAAAGGTCATTTTTTTCCTGTCCACATTCACAGCTTTCCAAAATCATTTGATAAAAATTCTTCCCCATGGCCGCAGCATAAGACGTGGACATGCCAGAAAGGCGGGGATTTATTTCAATAAAATACCACTTACCATTTTTAAAAATCAAATCAATCTGGGAAAGACCTTCAAAAGCCATGTGTTCTGCAAGAAGGAGTGCCTGCCTTTTTAATTCTTTTAAATTGAACTTATCTTCATTTTTCACCGGTCCGATTTTTATGCTTTGCTTTGGAGAAGTCAAACCGTAGCGGTTAACAGAAAAAATAAAAGGATCCAAGACTTTGTAATTTCCAGGCAGCCCGTGGATTTCAAGGCCAAAGTTTAAACCGTCAATAAATTCTTCAAAGAGTCTGTCAGAATTAAATTTGCGGGAATTAAGATAGTCCCTGGCCATAGAAAAATTTTCTGCAATTTCCATGCTGTAACTGCTCAAGCCCACAGTATCTTTTATGACCAAAGGATATTTCATTTTTGATAGCTCATGCAAAATGTAATTTTTATAAACATTTTCTTTTACATCTTTTCTGTTTCCGGCCACTTGAAAAAGTGTGTGGTGAACATAAAGGTAAGATGGTGAAGGCAAATTTAATTTTTCAAAAATTATATGGCTTTTAAATTTGTCAAAAGAATTTACCTGGCTGTAAAGGGAATTACAAAAAACCTTGCATCCAAAGCCTTCAAGCTTTTCCTTTACCATTGCATCTTTTATGCCCAGCCAGTCATAAGGCTTTTCGTAAAAAGTTGCAGCAATAATTTTGTCAGCATTCAAGTTTTTGATTTCTAAAGCAATTTCATCAGCACTGCTTTCCGGAGGTAAAAAAATATATTTTATTTTTTCGCACTTTTCCCTTAAAGAAGAATTTTCTAAATCCAAAAGAAAAGAGCCGGGCAAAATGGTAACAATAAAAATTTCAAAATCTGGATGCAGACTTAAAAAATCTTCCCATTCATCTTTTGCACTCTTTATGGTAAAAGTAAAAAAATCCTGACCGCGGTATTCATTTGAATTCGTAGAATAAAATACGATTTTCATTTTTTATTCATCCCCAATCCCAAAATCAATTGAAAAGCAACTTTAGTTCTTTACAAAAAGTCCTGCTTCAAAATCCTTTAAAGCCCTTTCCTTCATAAGGCGCCGCTTTTTTTTGCCATTAGAGTTTAAAGGAATTTCATCAATAAAGGCAAAATAATGGGGCCTGCTGTGGAGGTTAAGATTTTTACTTTTCGAACAAAAATCTGCAACTTCTTCCAGGGTAAGACTTTTGTCTTTTGCAAGAACATAAAGGGCAATTGTCTGCCCCCGCTTTGTGTCTGGCAAAGAAGTTACAATGCAGTCAATGATTTTGTCATTTTCCTTAACAGCATCTTCCACCCTTTCTGGGTAAACATTTTCTCCGGAAATAATTATCATATCATCCTTTCGGCCCTTTACAGTAATCAAGCCTTCCTCAGTCCAAACACCAGTGTCTCCGGTATAAAAAAATCCCTTGTAAAATTTTTCTTTGCTTACCTTTCTATTTTTAAAATAATGATTTGTAGATTTTGCAGGGGACCGGATTATAATTTCGCCTTCAGACAAATTATCTTTTTTAACAAGATCATCCGGCTGGGCAAAAGAATTTTCCTTCATTTTTACAATGCGCACATCATCATCTAGACAGGCAAAACCTGCTGGAACACAATCCAGTTTTTCTAAATCACATTTTAAATCCCAGGGAGAAAAAATTGTATTCCAAAAAGTTTCCGTTGTGCCGTAGTTATTAAAAATATTGGGGCAAAGATTTTCCTGAAAATTTTTGTATTCACTTTTTGTAAGAACAGCGCCCAAAGAAATGACACCTCTAAGCGAAGAAAGATTTCTTTTTCTTTTACATTCAATCTTTGCCAAAAGATTTAAATTTGCAGGCGCCCCGGTTATGTAAGTGATTTTATATTTTTCGATTAATTCCAGACTATCGCTGGGACGAAAACTTTTACAGGCAACAAGACTGGCTCCGCAGTAAAGGGCAGAACAAGGTCCCAAAGCGTGCAAGCCCCCCCTGTGAAACCACGGGTTTGTGTTTAAAGTAACGTCACGGCTAGTAAGGGAAAAATGCATTATGGCATCGTGAGCAGAAAAAATTTCATTAGCCTCAGAAAGCGGCACCAGTTTTGGCAGGGCACTTGTCCCTGACGTGCAAAAGCGGACAGCTTCTTCATAAATTTTTTTTGTGGATTTTGCAGGGATTTTTTTTCCACCAGCAGAAAAAATATAATCTTCAAAAGAAAAAACTTTTTTCGCATCAGGCAAACTGTGCGGCAACTTCTGTAAAGCATCATTTGTACTGGAAAGGGTGGCACTGTTTACGAAAGACGCTCCAGTCCTTTCAACCCCCGCCCCAGCTTGTGAAGGCCCAGCTTCACTCCTTTCCCCCACAGTGCACCAGTTTCCAAAA
>CAVCWN010000256.1:0-45141 GCA_963605975.1 Desulfovibrionaceae bacterium
GTAGAATTCTTTTAATATGAATTTGTAAAATTCCTAATTTTTTTTTAGAAAATATTTTAATAAAAAAAAAGAGCGAAATCTGAAAATCAGGTTTTGCTCTTTTTAAGAAATTAATAATTCTCGGCACAAAGTTCAAAGTAACTTTTTGGATGTGCACAGACAGGACAAACTTCTGGAGCCTTTGTTCCTACAACAATGTGACCACAGTTTCTACATTCCCAAATTTTTACTTCGCTTTTTTCAAAAACTTCCTGCATTTCAACATTATGCAAAAGTGCTCTGTAGCGTTCTTCGTGGCGCTTTTCAATTGCTGCAACAGCGCGAAATTTTTCAGCTAAAGACGTAAAACCTTCAGCTTCTGCTGTTTTTGCAAAATCATCATACATGTCTGTCCATTCGTAGTTTTCACCTTCAGCAGCAGCTTTTAAATTTTCCGCGGTTGAACCAATGCCATTAAGTTCTTTAAACCACATTTTTGCATGTTCTTTTTCATTGTCAGCTGTTTTTTGAAAAATGTCGGCAATTTGCTCAAAGCCTTCTTTTTTAGCTTTTGAAGCAAAATATGTGTACTTATTTCTAGCCTGTGATTCACCTGCAAAAGCAGCCATTAAATTTTTTTCTGTTTGGGTTCCTTCATATTTATTCATTTTATACTCCTTAAAAAATACCTCATTAGCGGTAGTACAGAAGGTGTTGAATCAGCAGTTTTAAAAACAATGTTTTGAAAACTGTAGTGATAAAAATTATAAGAGCCTAATTCTTATCACACCTTCTTAAAAAAAAATACGTCAGCTACAGTACATAAGAATGTGACTTAAAAGTTTTGAAAGCAACGCTTGTAAAACTTTTAATGTAAAAATTACAGGACAATAATTTTTAGAATATCTTATTAAAGTGCACTGACTTTGTGTTTTTATGGAGATGTAGAATATCTGTTTTGCAAACAATGCTTGAAAGCAACTGTAAATGCACTTTTTTATTGCATCTCCATAAACAATGGTGATTCTTAAGAAGACATTTAAAAGAAATCTTTTAAAGTCATCTTTACAAAATTTCCAATCCAATATGTGTCATTTTTTAACATATTGATTTTTCTACAGGCAAAGAAAATATACAAACCTATATATTCCATAGTGCCTTGTTACTTTATTATTACTTTTCTTACTCCGATTCCCACAAGCCATGCAAATTACAATAACTGTAGGCTTTTATGATTTCCTCCTTTGGTGATAAAAAAAAGTCTGCTGCAGCTTCTGTGCCTGGAAGTAACTCCTTAAAGATAAAACCTTTATTTGTTTGCAAAACAATCCACTGGATGAAGTGTTTTTCTTCCATTGGGTGGCTTAAAGATGAAACTGTAACTAATACTTTATTATCCTTTTGTGTAACAATTGGCACATGCTTTTCAACAGCAGCGTCAATAGCTCCGGCTTTTAGTTCTGTCATTGGAACAGAACAACAAATTGTGGGACAGGATGAATTATTTAAAAGAACTGCAATTTTCCCACATTTAGGACATTTGTAAAATTTAATTTTCATAAATTTTGCTCCAATAAATAGAATGACGGACTTAAACAAAAATTTGACACATTCTTCCTGCAAGTAGCTAAAAGTAATAATTTTTGTGTCTCAATTTTATAGTGACAAAAAATCAAAATGAATTTGAAATTTTATCATTCAAAAATTTTTGTTTATTACGTCTTTTTATACAGACATATCTTTGACTTAATAAAACAAAGATATGCAGTTCACCTAATAAAAATTTGTTTCACGCTAAACATTTTTCACTAACTTTTTTTATTTTTTAATTTGTTACATTCCGGACAAAGACCTGTAAAAACCAGATTGTGACCTTCTACCAGAAAACCATCTTCATTCATTTTGCTACTAATGGAAGCGGCAATATTTTTAATTTTAGAAATGCTGTTTTCTGGAGTGTCAAACATTTTGTTGCAGGACTTGCAGCAAAAGTGATAGTGATTTTTTAAAGTAGAGTCATAGTGGTCTGCTCCGTTGGGAACAGAAATTTTTAACAGAAGCCCTGCTTGACTCAAAAGGGCAAGATTTCTGTAGACGGTGCCGCGACTTATGTGTGGGTCAAGAAGACGCGCTTTTTCATAAATTTCATCAGCGGTTGGGTGAGAAAAATTACCGTCCATAATTTCTAAAATTAATTTTCTTTGGTTAGTATTTCGTGTTGCCATAATTTTATTATGCATATTTTATTTAATTTGTAAATAGTAATAAGTCCTAATAGCAAAAATATTTTCTTTTTCTGGGGAAGTCTTTTTTACGACGGCACTTTCGCAACTTGCTGCGCGCGGTCCTCACCCCGTGGGTTCGGACTGCCTTCGGCATTGCTACAGCACCGGCACCAGTTTTTAAAATAAGTTGTGGGGATTTAAAAAAATAATTTTCAATACTTTTTTTAAGCTGCCTTGGGAATTTAAAAAAAGCACTAGTCGGATTGGAGCAGGCCCGAAGGGCTTCTTTTTTTACAAAGTAAAAAAAGAACGAAGTGAAACGGAGCTGCGGAAAGCCGTTTTTAAATGAGCTTTCTTCAAAAATAAAAAAAATCTGCCTGCACTTTACAGACAGATTTTTTTGTTTAAGACGAACGTTTATTGTTTTTTGCAATTAGTAAAAGCCGAAGCAGCGATGCAATTGATGACAGGGCTGCGGCAACGTATGTTAGTGCGGCGGCAACAAGAACTTTTCTGGCACCACGGATTTCTGTTTTTTCGAGAACCCCGTTACTTTTTAAAATTTTCAGGGCACGGTTGGAAGCGTTAAATTCGACTGGCAGCGTGACAAGATAAAAAAGAACTGAAAGTGAAAATAAAATAATTCCTGCCATTGTAAGGATATTTGAAAAATTTGAAAAAGACGAAAGGCGACTTGTGGCAACTGATGCGGAACCAAGTAAAATGCCCCCCATAACTAAAATTGGACCGAAGCGTGAACCAAGATTTGCTGCCGGAACAAGTTTGCTTCGTGTTATGAGCGGCTGGTAACTTACGTGATGCTGAATGGCGTGACCTGTTTCGTGGGCAGCTACTCCAATTGCAGCTATTGAGGTACTTGCATAGGTTGAATCGCTAAGGGAAAGAACTTTTGTTGAAGGATTATAATTGTCTGTAAGAGAACCTGAAATGTGAACGACTTCAACGTTTGTAATTCCGCTTTGTTTTAACAAAAGTTGTGCGGCTTGGGCGCCTGTTAAATTTTTTTTACTTTGTACTTTGTTAAATCTGGCAAATCTTACTTTTACCATAATCTGAGCAAGAAAACTGAGCACTAAAGCTGGCAGCATTAGTAGAAGGTAAGAGTAATTGTAGGAATAATATCCAAGTGTGTTGTAATCCATAAAAGCTCCTCAAAGGTTTATAAATAATTTTTTTTGTCTGGGATTTCTAAAAACTTTATGTTTTGATTTTTTGTGATTACAAAATTCGAAAGCGTTTTTTATTAAAGTTTTTAGAGATACCTTTTATAAAATAAATCATTATTGGCGGTGATTCAAGAAAATAAAATAAATTTTATTGAATATAAATATTTCATTTGCTATCATCACCTTGTGATTGAATTAAATAGCAAACAAAGGAAAAAACTAGAAAAATTGGCTCATAATCTGGAACCATTGGTGATTGTTGGTGGGGCAGGCCTTACTGAGGGTGTGGAAAAAAAGGTGCTTGATTGTTTGAATGCGCATGAACTTGTGAAGGTTAAGTTCAACGAATTTCAGGAAGAAAAGCAGAATTTTTCAAATCAAATTGCAAAAGACATAGATGCGACTTTAGTCAGAATTATTGGTAATGTTGCAATCTTTTACCGTCAAAGCGATATAGAAGAAAAAAGGCACATTAACGTATAAAGGTCTTTAAAAAAATAAAACGGGCCGTTAAAAGGAGGAAAACAACGACCCGTTTGCTAGCTGCTGATAAAGAATATATACTAGAAATATTTAGTAGTCAATACGTTTTAAAAGAATTTTTATGAAAATGTTGCGGTTTTTCGCAAAGGGTGGAATATTTTGCAGAATTCAAGAAAAAAAATCGGAATAATTGGGGCAATGCAGGTAGAAGTGAAAACTTTAAAGGCTCTTTTAGTAGATGCTAAAGAAACCTTTGTTGGTGGATTGACTTTTACTGAAGGACTTTTGGATGGAAAAAACATTGTAATTGTTCAGTCTGGCATTGGAAAAGTAAATGCAGCTTTGTGTGCCCAGCGGTTAATTTTACAGTTTGGTGTAACAAATGTAATAAATACTGGTATTGCAGGGGCTGCTGCTAAGGGGTTAAAAATTCTGGACTTTGTTCTTTCTACAGATGCTCTTTATCATGATTTTGATGTGCGCGCTTTTGGTTACGAAATTTGTGTAATTCCTCAGATGGACTGCTGGGACTTTAAGGCGGATGCAGAAATGATAAATGCTGCAGAAAAGGCTTTTAATCAACTGGAACTTACAAAAGAACATTCGCTGGTAAAAGGAAGAATTGCAAGTGGAGATCAATTTATTTCTTCAAAAGAGCAAAAAAATCAAATCATAAAAAATTGTGCACCTGCCTGCGTGGAAATGGAAGGAACGGCAATTGCACATGCCTGCTATTTGAATAAAATTCCATTTTTAATTATTCGCTGCATGAGTGACATGGCGGATGAGTCCAGTGAAAAAACGTATGACTTTAATGAAGAAAAAGCAGCTGAACTTAGTGCAAACCTTGTTCGCAAAATGATTCAGTTTTTTTAACATAATTAGTGGAAGTTTTATTATATTAAAGATAGTGGTTTAAAATAATTTAACTCTTTGGAATGTAAAAAAATTAATTGTAAAATCCAAGGAAATAAAATCATATAAGACTGCTATCTGTAAAAATAATTTAACACTTTTGAAGGAGGTTTTATTACGTCAGAAAAAAAATACAATGTTGACAGTTTCAACTTGGATCACACAAAGGTGACAGCGCCTTATGTTAGACTTGCAGCAATGAAAGTTGGACAAAAAGGTGATGTTGTAAGCAAGTATGATGTTCGCTTTACTCAGCCAAACAAAGAATTTATGCAGACAGGTGAAATCCATACTCTGGAACATTTAATTGCAGAATATATTCGTGATGAACTTCCGGATATTGTAATTGATTTTAGTCCAATGGGTTGCCGAACAGGTTTTTACTTTACAGTTTGGGGAGAACATACAGAAGAGTACATCGCAGAACATTTAGTAAATGTTCTTAGAAAAGTTTCTGTCTGGGACAAGGCAATTCCTGCAACCACAGAAAAAGAATGTGGAAATTATAAAGACCACAATCTGGAAGGTGCAAAAAAATGGGCAGCAAAGTGGGTTGAAGGAATTACAACAAAAGGCTGGAACTGTTACAAATAGTAAAAAAATCCTGCAAAAGTTGAACTTTTTAAGGATGAAGAGAAACAAACGCTGCTTGGGGAACAGATGTTTGTTTACGTTAAAATCAGTGAAATGTTATACTTGATTTTAAAGGTGGATTTTGAAAAATAATTTCAAAATAAAAAGCGCTTCTGATATAAGAAAATTCCCTCTTCGGCTGTCAGAGGAAAAATTCATTTTATAAGGGTAAAAATGAACATACTTGAAAAATTCAAAGAAACAGCTTTTTCCGTTTTACCGGTAATGGCTATTGTTTTGATTTTGGGGGTAACAGTTGCTCCTCTTGGAACAACAATACTTTTACAATTCGCAGTTGGTGGAATAATGCTAATTGTGGGGTTAACACTTTTTCTCATTGGCGTAGATATTGGAATCTTGCCTGTTGGAGAAAAAAGTGGAGCAACACTTACTGCAAAAAAGAATCTTCCACTTTTACTTTCAGTTGCTTTTGCAATTGGTGTAATGGTTACAATCGCAGAGCCAGACGTTCAGGTTCTTGCTGACCAGGTAAGAAGTGTTTCGCCGGATGTAAATAAGTGGGTTCTTGTAATAATGATTGCAATTGGCGTAGGCCTTTTTGTAATGTTAGGACTTTTGCGCACAATGCTTTCCTGGAAACTGAAATATGTTTTTATAATTTGCTACATTTTGTTGTTTGCATTGGCTTTTTCTGCAGCAGAAGAATTCCAGGGCGTTGCATTTGATGCAGGAGGCGCAACCACCGGACCAATGACGGTTCCTTTCATCATGGCACTTGGTTTGGGAGTTGCTTCAGTTAGATCAGCTTCTTCAAAAAGCAGTGACGATTCTTTTGGTTTAACAGGAATTGCTTCGATTGGGCCGATTGCAGCTGTTTGTGTTTACGGTTTAATTGTTAAACTTACACAAAATTCTGCAGATGCAAATGTTCTTGCAGAAACAGCAGAAGTTGTTGAAAGTTCAACAGAAAGTGCTTCTGCAACTGGGCTGGCAGTTTTTGGACAGATGTTGCCAAATATCATAAAAGAAGTTGCTCTTGCACTTCTTCCGCTAGTTATAATGTTTATAATTTTCCAGATTTTCCTGTTAAAAATGCCACCTATGCAACTTAAGCGCATGGTAAAAGGTTTAATTTACAGTTTCTTTGGACTGATTTTATTCCTTTTGGGAGCGAATGCAGGTTTTATGCCTGCTGGAAATAAGCTGGGCCAAATTCTTGGAACGTATGCGGCAACACAAGGCGCAGGCTGGAAAGTTTTATTGGTTGTAATAGGAATGATTTTTGGAGCAGTCGTTGTTTGTGCAGAACCGGCGGTTTGGGTTTTAACAGAACAAATTGAAAACGTAAGCGGTGGCACAATCAAAAGAAAAGTCATCCTTGTAGCCTTGTCTTTTGGGGTTTCGCTTTCAATAGGTTTAAGCATGCTTAGAATTATTTATTCTATCAGTTTGTGGTACATTTTAATTCCAGGTTATGCCATAGCGCTTTTACTTACATTAATTTGTCCGCCACTTTTCACAGGTATCGCTTTTGACTCAGGTGGAGTTGCTTCAGGGCCAATGACAAGTACCTTTATACTTTCTTTTGCCTTGGGTGCAGCGTCTGGTGTGGCAGGTGCAGTGGGAGGAGCTTCCTCTGTTTCAGATGCATTTGGTGTAATTGCCCTTGTTGCCATGACACCATTAATTGCCCTTCAGATTTTAGGATTAATATTCAAAATCAAAAACAAAAAGAAAGGAGCTGGTAACAATGAATAGATTTGTTCTTTTAATAATTGAAGTTCCTCATAATAAGTCCGATCTTATTACACAAGCTGCAAACAAAGCGGGTTGTGCCGGAGGAACAGTTTTAATCGGAAGAAAAATCAGTAGCAGTAAACTGGCTGTTGCTTTGGGTTTAGGTTCAAACACAATTGATATAATTTATATCCTTACTGAGGAAGACAAAAAAGATGCAATTATTTCTGCAATCAAAGAAAAAGCTTGTGCAGAAAAATTTAATTCAGGTTGCATTTACCAGTTGAATGCAAATGGTTTGATGAAAACAGGCAATTATGTTGAAGGAGAAAAAACTATGGCTCAGAAAAATCCACAGGAAATGATAACAGTTATTTTGAACAGAGGTTATGCTGACGATGCAGTAAAAGCTGCAAGACAAGCCGGTGCTGGTGGAGGAACAGTTGTTAACGCCCGCGGTACTGCGAATGAAAACGATGCAAAATTTTTTGGCATGCACATCGTTCCTGAAAAAGAAATGCTCATGATAGTTGTTGATTCTGACAAAAAAGATGCAGTTCTTGAGGCTATTCGTACGCTGCCGTGTTTAAGTCAGCCAGGTTCCGGAATTGCTTTTACATCTAGAGTTGAAGGTTTTACCGTTCTGGGCAAATAATTTTTTCTAAAAAGAAAAGGGGTTCTCTGTCAGAATTTTCTGATTTTGAGAGCCCTTTTTTTTATTTTTTGAAGCATACCTTTTTTCGTAAACTGCCCTTCCGCCACTTGCTGCGCGCGGTCGCCTTCACTTCGTTGCAGGCGACGGCCTTCGGCCTGGCTACACGGCAGGCTATGCCACATTTTTTAGAAATATTTTTTAATAACGAAATCGTGTTTTTCTAATAAAAAAAACCGCTCAGTCCAAAAATGAACCGGGCGGTTTTTAGTCATCGAATTATTTTAATTCAATTACTTAGATTTCTTTGCTGTGCTTGCCTTTTTAGCTGGAGCTTTAGCAGTTGTTGCTTTTGAAGCGCTAGCCTTTGAAGCAGTTTTAGCAGCTGGTTTCTTAGCTGGAGTTGTTTTCTTTGCAGCAGCCTTTGCCTTAAGAACAGCCTGAGCACCTGCAAGACGTGCACCTGGTACGCGGTATGCAGAGCAAGAAACATAGTTCAAACCAATGTTGTAGCAGAATTCGATAGAAGCTGGATCGCCACCATGTTCACCACAAATACCGAGGTGAAGGTCAGCCTTTGTAGAACGACCTCTTTCTTCTGCCAACTTCATCAATTCACCTGGACCCTCTGGATCAAGTGTCTTGAATGGATCATCTTCAAGAATTCTCTGGTCAAGGTAAGACTGGATGAACTTAGAATAGTCATCGCGGCTCAAACCAAATGCTGTCTGTGAAAGGTCATTTGTACCGAATGAGAAGAAGTCTGCATATTCAGCAAGCTTGTCAGCTGTAAGAGCTGCACGTGGGAATTCAACCATTGTACCAATCTGGAACTTAAGGTTAACCTTCTGATCCTTGTTTACCTTTTCAATAACAGCTTCTGCCTGTGCGCGAATCTGCTTGAATTCATTTACGGACATGATGTTTGGAATCATGATGCGAACATCGTGCTTTGCATGTTCTTTGTCAAGTTTTGCTGTTGCAAGAGCAATAGCTTCAACCTGCATTTCGTAAATTTCAGGATATGTAATAGCAAGACGACAACCACGGTGTCCAAGCATTGGGTTGTGTTCGTTAAGGAAGAAAATCTTCTTTGCAAGAACATCTTTGTTAAGACCAAGCTTCTTTGAAAGTTCTTTAAGCTGCTTGTCATCTTCTGCCTGAATAAATTCGTTAAGAGGTGGGTCAAGAAGACGGATTGTTACAGGATGTCCGTTCATTGCTTTGATAACTTCATAGAAGTCACTCTTCTGCAATGGAAGAATCTTTGCAAGGTTTTCTTTTCTTTCTTCTGTTGTGTCAGAAACAATCATCTTCTGGAAGTAGAGTTGTCTGTCGCCTTCCTTGAACATGTGTTCTGTGCGGCAAAGACCAATACCTGCAGCACCAAATTTGAATGCTACTGGAGCTTCATCGCGTTCAGCATTTGCGAGAACTTCAAAGCCCTTAACTGTCTTTCCAGATGGAGTCTTGCGAACTGAAGCTTCGCGAATTTCGTCTGCCCAAGAAAGGAATGTTTCCAAATCTTTAGAAACTGAAGCAGCTGCAACCTTGATTGAACCAGCATAAACTTTACCAGTTGAACCATCGATAGAAATCTTGTCGCCAGCCTTGTAAATCTGATCCTGAATTCTGATTTTGCCGTTTCCAACAAATTCAACAGCATCACAACCACAGATACATGGAGTTCCCATACCACGTGCTACTACAGCTGCGTGTGATGTGCGTCCACCTGTTGATGTAAGAATACCGTTTGAAACTGCCATACCAGCAAGGTCATCAGGAGAAGTTTCTTTGCGAACGAGGATGATGCCACCCTTGTTGCCAAGTTCTTTTGCTTTAGCACAAGCTTCTTCTGCTGTGAATACGATGATACCTGTTCCTGCTCCTGGAGAAGCTGGAAGACCACTAGCAATAGCCTTAGCCTGCTTAAGTTCGTTTGGATCGAACTGTGGGTGAAGTGCCTGTTCAATTTGATCTGGTTCTACGCGGAGAAGAGCCTGTTCCTTTGTGATGAGCTTTTCTGCAACCATGTCAACAGCCATCTTGATAGCAGCTGCACCTGTGCGCTTACCGTTGCGGCACTGGAGCATGAAGAGTTTTCCTTCTTCAACTGTGAATTCCATATCCTGCATATCATGATAATGCTTTTCGAGTCTGCTGCGGATTTTGCAAAGCTGATCGTAAATTTTTTTGTTTGTCTTTTCGAGTTCAGAGAGGTGCTGTGGTGTACGAATACCTGCAACTACGTCTTCACCCTGAGCGTTCATAAGGTATTCACCCATGAATTCGTTCTTACCTGTAGAAGGGTCGCGAGAGAAACAAACACCTGTACCAGATGTTTCACCCTTGTTACCGAATACCATTGCCATAACTGTTACGGCAGTACCCTTAAGAGCGCCTTCCTTGATGTTATTGAGCTTGCGGTAAGTAATAGCGCGTGGGTTCATCCAAGAACCGAATACAGCACCAATTGCCTTCCACATCTGCTTTTCTGGATCCTGTGGGAATTCTTCACCAGCAGGCTTTCTTTCTGTCTTTGAGTTTTTGTAAAGAATCTTATACTTAGAAACGATTTCTTTAAGTTCTTCTGTGTTAAGTTCTGTGTCCTGTTTGATGCCACGTTTTGCTTTTACAGAATCGATTACTTCTTCAAATTTATCATGGTCGATACCCATTGCAACGTTACCAAACATCTGGATAAAGCGGCGGTATGCGTCCCATGCAAAACGTTCGTTGTTTGTCTTTTCAGCAAGACCAATAACAGACTTATCGTTAAGACCAAGGTTGAGGATTGTGTCCATCATACCAGGCATAGAAATTGCTGCACCTGAGCGAACTGATACAAGGAGAGGATCCTTTTCGTCGCCAAGTTTTTTACCCATAGACTTTTCGAGCTTTGTAAGATATTTCTTTACTTCAACATCGAGCCCTTCCGGGTATTTTTCACCTAACTTGTAATAAGCCTGACATACGTCAGTAGAAATAGTAAATCCTGATGGAACTGGAAGGCTCAAAGGAGCTTTAGCCATCTGTGCAAGGTTTGCACCTTTTCCACCAAGTTCAGCGCGCATTGTTTCATCGCCTTCTGCGTCGCCGTCACCGAAATAATAAACATATTTGGTTTTAGCCATTAATGTCCTCCATATATATATGTGGAAAAATTATATAGTTTATAAAAATTACAGTCAACGGAGAGAGCGAAAAAGTGGCATTTTATCGAAAGAATTTGAGGATAAAAAATGTTTTGGAAAGAAAAATTTCTTTTTAAAAAAAGAATTTTCTTAGCAAGTGCGTTAGTGACTGTAGGGGCGCCGCAGGCGTTCCGGAACGAAGTGGAGGAATGAAGGCGAATGCCGAAACCCCGAAAGGCTCGGCCGGCCGTAAGGCAGGCAACGCCCAAAATAAAAATAAATAGTAACTTTTGAAAACTTTTTTTGTTATTAAAAAGGTGGGCTTTTCTGTTAGTTTGACAGTAGAGAAATATAAATGTTATAATTTGCGGATTAATCAGGAGTTTTTGTGGCACGTTCGCGTAAGTATAAATACATTGATAGAAGTTTTGGCTCAAATGTTATTCACGGAATGGGAAGTGTCTTTGCAAAAATAGGTCGTTTTTTTCTTCGTGTAGTTAAGATTTTTGATCAGAAATTAACTGTAATGGTTGTGCCGCATTCGAAGGGAAAAGTTTTTAATATTCAGACTAATGTTTTTGCATTGACTCTTGGGATAATTATTTTTGCGGGAATTATTGGTTCATTTTTTTATTTTAATCAGAGGAATATAACTGCAACTGTAGAAATAAAAAAACTGCGTGAAGAAAATCAAGACACTATGTCTAGTTTGGATGAACTTCGCGATGAAAATAATAATCTTTTGCAGACGGCAAAAAGATTTCAGTCTTCTTTAAGCCAGTCACTTTCTCTTTTGGGAATTGAGCAGACAAATAATACTGTTGCTTCTAATGATTCTGGCGGTGACCTTTCATCTCTTTTTAATACCCAGGACATTACTTCTGGAACTTTAAAGGAAACTACGGACATTCGTCAGTTGACGGCTTATTTGGACAGTGCGGTTGAACCTGTTGAAGAAATTGGCCGTATGCTTGAAAGGCAGGGAACTCTTTTTCAGGACATTCCGAGTGTGTGGCCGGTAAAAAATGGTATTGGTCACATTTCTATGGGATTTGGACAAAATTTGCATCCGCTTAAACAGACATGGTACATTCACAAGGGGCTGGATATTTCTACATGGCGTTCTGGTGACCCGGTTGTGGCAACTGCGAATGGGCAGGTGGTGACTGTTGGTTATAGCGATGACTTTGGAATTTTTGTTATTCTTAAGCACAAGCATGGAATTTACACTCGATATGCGCATCTTTCTTCGGCACGTGTTTCGAAGGGAGATTCTGTTACGCAAAGACAGGTTATTGGTACAATTGGTGATACTGGTTTAACAACTGGTCCTCACCTTCATTATGAAGTTCACATTGGGTCTGATGTTGTAGATCCTTTAAAATACATTAACTTAAAGTAATTTAATATGGCTTTTTTTAGTAACGATATTTCTATTAATAGTATTCTCGGTCAGGGCTCTGTTTTTAAGGGTAATTTGAAGATTAATGGTTTTACCAGAATTGATGGCGATTTGGACGGTGACCTTGAAAGCAGCGGAAAAGTTATTGTTGGCGAAAATGCCAGAATAAAGGGAAATATTACTGCAAAGTCTGTGACTGTTGATGGTGGAATTGTAAAGGGAAACATTGTTGCTCCGGATTTTGTTACCATTCATGCAAACAGTGCTGTTATTGGTGACATTCAAACTAGAAGGTTTAATGCGGATGAAAATATTATTTTGAATGGTCACTGCATTGCTCTTTCGGATGAAAATGAATACAGGGAAGCACAGGAACGCTGGGAAAACGAAATGGCTATTGCTGCGAAGTCCTTGTTTACGAATGTGGTTCATGCGAAAGGCAAATCTTCTTACGAAAATTTGCAGGATGAAGAAAGAAATGGCGGTGATGAAAACCTGGCAAACAAACCGCGCGGTCTTTTTGCTAAACCTTCAAAAAAGAGATAAAGGGTATAATGGAATCTGTAGACTCTTTAAGTAATTCAGGACTTTATTTTCAAGTGGCCCAGGAAGCGGCTAAATCTCAGCAGGCAGAAAAGGATAAAATTCAAAAAAAAGAAAAAGTTTCTAAAAGCAAGTTTTCTTCTGCTTTGGAAAAAAGTTATACGGAACATGCCTTGGTTGAAGAAGGTCTGCCTGTAGAAATTGCGAAAATGTCCGAAGAAGAGGCGGTTGTTTTTTTGAAGGATGCGGCTGATATGGCGGCGGATGTTTTGAAGGAAAAACAAACTGCTGAGTCTTTTGCAGATTATCGTAAAAAGGTGAGTCAGTTTTTAAAATACATTGCAAAAAATAATTATGAAGTTATAAAGCATCAAAGAAAAGGTTTTACCCGCAAGAGAAAGCCCGTAAATCCTTCCTACGAAGTCAGGGTGATAAATGAAGATTTGGATTTTATTGCCCGTTCATTCCTTTTGGAGCACAAGGCACCGCTTAACATGCTGGCTAAAATGGAAGAAATAAGTGGCTTGATTATAGACTTGATGGCAACATAAATTTATAATTTTAAAAATTTTAATCTTTGGAGTAATTGATGTCTGACATTTTTGAAAATGACATTGAAAAAAATAATATAGATTTGAAGGCGCTTGAAGATGAAGATGCAGGCGCTTCTTCTGATGAACTTGAAACTTTTGTTTTTCCGGAAACTTTATATAAGGTAAAACTTGTTTATTCTTTTGAAGGGATTTATGTGACTGTTCCGGATGGAATGACCCTTTGTGAGGGACAAAAAGTAATTGTTCCAACGCGCTACGGTGATGATTTGGCCCTTGTGCTGGGTTTGTCAAAGCAGCCTGTTGGAATAAAACCTAGTGACATTGTAGAAGTAAAGCGCATTGCTGATGAAAAAGATTTAAAGCATGCCGAAGATTTGGAGCATAAGGAAAAGGAAGCTTTTAAAGTCTTTAGGGAAAAGGTGGAATTGCATCACCTGGATATGAAACTTGTGACCGTACATTTTCTAGTTGGGGATGCAAAGGCACTTTTCTTTTTTTCAAGTGACAATCGTGTGGACTTCCGCGAGTTGGTAAAAGATTTGGTTTCTGTTTTCAGGATGAGGATTGAATTAAGGCAAATTGGTGTTAGAGATGAAAGCCGCATTACCGGAGGTTTGGGTGTTTGCGGCAGGCCATATTGTTGTAATTCTGTAAGCGATAAATTGCGTCCTGTTAGCATTAGAATGGCAAAAGACCAGAATTTAAGTTTAAATTCCATAAAGATTTCAGGCCAGTGTGGAAGGCTTTTGTGTTGCTTAAGTTACGAAGTGGACTGGTACGCAGAAGCACGTAAAAACTTGCCAAACGAAGGAGTCCGCCTTTATTACGACGGCACGAATTTTAAAGTAACAGAAGTTAATCTTATTACATCAATGATAAAAATGTTGGGTGAAGATGGTCGCTTGCTTGAAGTAAACGCAAAAAGATTTGCAAAAGACAGCCAAAACCGATGGCACATCAACTAAGGGACAGCCCTGAATGTTGCTTTTAAAATGTTGCTTTTACGTGAAGAATTAAATTTTGAGGATAGCAAGAACCTCGTCTTCTTTGCCGGTAAAAGGTGATTTGTCAAAGTCTGCATAAAATTCAATCTTTTTAAAACCGGTGTCTTTTCCAAACTGTAAAATTTCGTCTGCCGTTAAAGGGTAGAAAGGAATGTCTTCCAAAACGGGAAGATACTTGCCGTTGCCAGTTTCGATTTTTTGGTTGACAATAGAAGTGCCCTGTTTGTCAATAAGAAGTTCCGTGTCCAATTTTGAGCGTATGCTGTGACGGGTAGAAAGTTTTACCTTTTCCAGAGAGCCGTATTTTTCAAAATTAATAAGTTTTAAAACCAAAATGCCTTTTGAAGATAAAAGCTGCACGCAATCATGAAAAAATTTTTTAATCAAAATGGGGCCGTGAATGAAACAAATGCGGCTTTCAAGAGAAGAAATAATATTGTAAAAGTTTTTACCTAAAAATCTGGCCATATCAAGTGAAGACATTTCAAAAAAGCGGACGGTCATCAGCTGGTTGCGCCTTCGAAGGTTTGCGGAACGGATAAGGTCTTTATTTTGTTCAATGCCAGTAACATCCAGGCCTTCTTTTGCCAGGCTGTGCTCAAAATAACCTGTGGCACAATGGGTGCGCAAAATTTTAACTGGACGCGGGTACAAATTTATTAAATCGTTATAAAAGTCTCGCTGAGAATCTGAAACTGGGTAAAGTTCATCGTAATATTCAACTAAGTTTTTTAAATATTCCATAATTTACAAATTATAATTCAATTTAAAAAAAAATCAAATTTTTTGGAGTTTTTTATAATTTTTTGAAGCATACCGTCTTTTGTTAAACGGTCCTTCCGCTACTTACTAACGCGCGGTCACTCCACTTTGTTCCGTGACAGTCTTCGGCTTGGCTTTGCAGCACAGCTGCTCAGCTTCTTCGCTAAAAACGGCTTCGCAAGGTTTGCCGGTTTCGCCGTCGCTCATCATAGGGCTGGCTGGGCGCATTTTTAATAGAAAAACTACATTCGTAAAGCAGATGGTTTTTAATTTTCTTCTTGCAAAGAGTCTTTTTCTTTTAGAATTTCTTCTACTTGTTTGCGGAATTCTTCAATTTGGTCAAATTTGTGGTCCTGGGCCCATTGAAGTTCGTCCAGGGCTTCTTCTTCACGGCCTTTTTTGGCGTAACAAACGGCTAAATCTGCATGAACAATGGAAGAAAGATTGTTTATGTCCAGGGAATTTTCCAGCATTTCTATGGCAAGGTCGATTTTGTCATGGGTCATGTAAAGGGCTCCTAAACTGGCATAGGCTGCAGCATTTCTGGTGTTTAGGGCAAGGGCTCTTTTAAAATACTCTTCGGCTTTGTCATCATTAAGTTTTACGCGGTAGATAAGCCCCAGTTGAAGAAGATTGTCTGCATCTTCTGAAATTTCAAGGGCTTTTTCGCGCCAGATTATTGCCTGGTCGTAGTTTTCTTGCTGTGAATAACAATTGGAAATGTAAATGTAAACGGTTTCTTTTGGGAAAGAACATTTTTCCTGAAGGGCCATTTCAAAACAGTGGCGTGCTTCGTCAAACATTTTCTTTTGGAAGTAGCGGGAGCCTTGCTGAATGTCTAGATCGCCCGGTGGTACGACACAGGAATTTAAAGAAAGGCTGCTGGTTAGTGTAAGAATAAGTGCCAGGAATAAAAAAAATTTTTTTGTTCGCTTAATTGTATTTGAAAAAGTCTTCATACAGAATATATAATAATTTCCTGAAGAAAAATCTATATTTCTTTGCGTTAGCGGCTGTAGCACCCCGCGCAGCGGGTCCCGGAACGAAGTGGAGGGATGGAGCGACAGCGGAAGTGCGAAAGACGCGACCTGCTTTAGCAGGGAACGCCCAGAAAAAAAATAAAAATAATAGGAAGAAAAAATGAATTATTCTAAATTAAAGCGTCTGGATGAACTTTTTGCACATGAAATTGAGGCTGGCAGGCTTTGTGATGCGGCAATTTGTGTGGAGCACAAGGGAAAGCGTGTTTTTGAAAATTTTTATGGGACGGCAAAGGCGGATTCGATTTTTAAAATTTATTCTATGACAAAACCAATAACTTCTGTGGCAACGATGATTTTGCTGGAACGCGGAATTATTGATTTGGAAGATGATGTAAAAAAATATTTACCGAATGTTTGTGCGGCGAATCAAAGGGTGATTGAAAAAAATGTGGCGACTGGAGAAAAATCTTCGCGGGGGAATTTTTTAAAGGCTGCTACGAAAGAAATAAAAATTCGGAATTTGTTAAATATGACCAGCGGAATGGTTTATCCCAACGAAAATGAACCTTTTAACGAAACAAATGATGTGCAGACGGAAATAAAAAGGGCTTTGGCGGCTGGCGAAAATTTGGGGACTGTGGAAATTGCGGAAAAATTGGCTTTGGCACCGCTGGCTTTTGAAGCTGGGGAAGACTGGCTGTATGGAACAAGCGCGGATTTGCTGGGGGCCCTTATTGAAAAAGCGACTGGTCGTAAATTTGGGGATTTTTTGAGATGTGAAATTTTTGAACCTTTGGAAATGAAGGATACGGATTTTTATGTTCCGCAGGAAAAAATTAAAAGGTGGATGAAACCTTGGTCACGAAAGACTGACGGTCATTTGGAGGATGTGGAGCCGAAAGTTTTGGAGTGGATGGGGCAGGCAAATCCGTGTGAAAAGGTGAAGTTTGAGTCTGGAGGGGGGTACCTTTATTCGACTTTGGAAGATTATTCGCATTTTGTCCACATGCTGTCGAATGGGGGAGCTTATAAGGGTAAGCAAATTTTGGGACGCAAGACAATAGAATATTTTGGTGTGAATCAGCTGAATGAAAGGCAGATGAAGTCTTTTTGGCTGGCGGATCAGGGCTACGGTTATGCAAATCTTATGCGCGTGATGCTGCATCCGGAAATGTCAGGGTTGGGTTCTGTTGGCGAATTTGGCTGGGATGGGCTGGCCGGGACATATTTTTTTGTTGATCCAAAGGAAGAACTTAGCCTTGTTTACATGCAGCAGATAAAGGAAGGCGGCGACCCTGTTTTAAGAAGAAAATTTCGAAACATTGTTTACAGTGCGCTTTTGTAATTTTTGAATTTTGAGAGATTAAAAAAGTTTTTGTGGAGTGGTGAAATATTGGGGATGCTTTTTTGATGATGTGAAAAAAAGGCTGACTGGCATTTTTTTTAATACCAGCAGCCTTTTTTTTACTGATTTTTCTTAGCCGAAGTGGCTATAAAATCAGGCTGAATTAATTTGATTACTCAAATCTAACGCTTGTTACAGCGAGGCCCTTGAAATCTTTAGGATTTGTTCCTGCTGATTTAGAACCAAGGTTTGTGTAAAGTTCAATACCTGTTACCATCTTTGTTGATTCAGGGAAAAGAGTGTCTGTCCAAGACTGACATTCTGTTTCAACATCGTAAACTGCATTGAATGGTACCTGAATACTTTTTGCCTGGTAGATAGACTTTTTGTCTTCTCCACGGTTTTTGTAGTCGAGTGTACCTGCACGGCGAGCTTTGTTGTCTTCTCTGTTCAGTGTGAAGATAGAGAACATGAATTCTCTTTTACCGTCAGCCTTAATCTGTGGATCAAGAGGTTCCCAGTCTACGCAGATTTTTGCTGCTGAACGAATCTGAAGTGGTTTAGCAAAGTTGATTCTGAGACGATAGTTTACATCTCCGTCTTTTTGCATCTGGGCCTGAACGATAATTGCCTGTTTTCCAGATGGAGCTTTGCCCTTTGTCTGCTTTCCTGCGTAAGCGTCAGCTTCTGCTGGGATAACAGAATCTGCAGTGAAGAGAAGGTTTGTTTGTGCAAAACTTGCAGAAGCAACCAATCCTGCAATAACAACAGCTAATAATGCTCTTTTTTTCATCAATAGTTCCTCCTAAGAATCATTATATTTCTATTATAGACCTGTTTCTTTAGAAAAAAACAGATAAAATTTTTGATTTTTACTTAAATATTTTTGCTAAAATAAACATAGTAAAGAACTAAAAAAATTTAGGTTTTTTTTTAACCTAAAAATAACCCATAATTGCTAGTAAAATTAGAGGTGAACCTTAAAAAGGAGAAAAAAGTGCCTACTACTAAAGCTAAATTGACAGGACGTGAACAAGTTACAAATGTAATTTATTGGATTCTTCGCGTTGTGTCTGTTTTTTATGTACTATTTCTGTTTTTACCAAGTGTAAACCCTGCAAGGATTACAACAAATATTAACAGAAACCATTCTTTGTTGACATCAGGCTTCTTTTATAAGATTTTAACTGATGGTATGGGTCGTGGCATTCAGAAAGGCTGGATGTCAGAAACTGCTCTTTTAATCGATTATTTTGCAAGTATGGCTTGTTGTATTGGTGCAATTCTTGCCGGAGTTGGCGGATGTACATCAGTTGGTAACAATAAGCTTAAAAGAATTGCTGCATTCTTTTCGATTGGCGGTGGTGTAATTGGTGCTGTCAGCATTTTTGGTGTTATTAAGGCAAGACAGATTTTGATTGACCTTGTAGCTGCACATCCAAATTATGCTGAAAAGACAAATGTAAACTACAGTAATTCTAACATTCTTCTGTTTGCGATTATTGCAATTGTAATTTTTGTTTTGGGAATTACTGTTCTTATTCTTAACAAGAAACCTGAAAAGGGCGAAAAAGTTCATATTGAAGCAAAATACAGACTCTTCCTTATGTTCATGCCTTTTGCAATTTTGGTTTTCGTATTCAGCTACCTTCCACTTTGGGGATGGCGCTATTCATTCTTTGATTACAAAGCAGGCCAGACGCTTTCAATGGATCAGTTTGTTGGATTCAAATGGTTTGTTGCTTTAATTAAAGATCCTGCTTATGCAAAACTTGTAGGCCGTGTAATGATAAATACTTTGGCAATGTCAGGTATTGGTCTTATTACTTCTTGGCTGCCAATGATTTTTGCAGTATTCCTTTCTGAAATTAAGAGTACAAGAGTACGCCGCTTTATTCAGACATGTACAACATTGCCTAACTTTATTTCATGGGTACTTGTATACGCTGTTGCTCTTGCAATTTTTAGTACAGACGGATTCCTTTCATCTTTCATGGTACAAAATGGTTTCTGGGACAAGGGTAAAAACTTCCTCATGAGTTCAAAGGGTACATGGTTCAAGATGTGGGCCTGGGGTACATGGAAAGGTTTGGGATGGAGTGCAATCATTTATATTTCTGCAATTTCTGGTATTGACCAGCAGCTTTATGAAGCAGCAACGGTTGACGGTGCAGGTCGTTTCCAGAAGATGTGGCACGTAACACTTCCAGAATTGGTTCCTACATACTGTGTACTTTTGACACTCCAGATTGCAGGTATTCTTAGCAATGGTATGGAACAGTACTTCTGTTTCGAAAATGCTATGAACAGAGATTCAATCCTGGTTCTTGACCTGTATGTATATAAAATTGGTATTGGTAGTGGACTTATTCCTTTGTCAACAGTTGTAGGTATGCTTAAGTCTATTGTTTCAGTAATTTTACTCTTTATTGCCAATAGTATTTCTAAGTTAGTCCGTGGTACAGGTGTAGTATAATAAAGGAGAACAGGGAAAATGAAAAAATCATATCTTAAGCCGGGAGATGTAATATTTAACTTCTTTAACTATTTATTCTTCTTCCTTTTCACATTCTTGTGTGTATTTCCTTTCTACTACCTCTTTATTAATACAATTTCTAATAATGAATTGGTACAGAAGGGTGTAATTAACTTCTACCCTAGAGGAATTCACCTTAAGAACTATCTGGCCCTTCGTTCTGTAAAGGACTTGGGAAGAGCTTTTTTGGTAACATTCTCTAGAACAATTATTGGTACATCTTTGATGGTTATGGCTTCTGGCTTTGTTGGATATATCATGACAAAGCAGGAAATGTGGGCTAGAAAATTCTGGTACCGCTTCTTGATTATCACAATGTACTTTAACGCAGGTATTATTCCTTGGTTTATGACAATGCAGATGTTGGGTCTTACAAACAACTACCTCGCTTATATTATTCCTGGTATTGTTTCCCCATACAACATCATCCTTGTTAAAACTTATATTGAATCAATTCCTGCGGAACTGGAAGAATCGGCTGCAATTGATGGTGCGTCTTACTGGACAATCTTTACAAGAATTATTTGGCCGCTTTCGAAGCCAATTCTTGCTACAATTGCAATCTTTGGTGCTGTAGGTAACTGGAACAGTTTGCAGGATTCCCTGATTTTGATGCAGGCTAACGATAAATTGTTCACACTCCAGCACATTTTGTACAATTATTTGAACAAGACATCTAACCTTGGTGCTATGATGAATTCGGGTACTCAGATTTCTGATGCAATGCGTGCTTCACTCTTTAACACAAAAGTTACTAAGTACACGATTTCTATGGTTACTGCTATTCCAATCCTTGTTGTTTATCCTTTCATGCAGAAGTACTTTGAAAAAGGTATTATGCTGGGTGCAGTTAAGGGTTGATATTTAGCATATATGTTTGAGAAAAGACGTTTTCAATAAATTTAAAAATGGAATCGTCACGTTAAAAAATGTTTGTTTCAGTAGGAGGAATTATGAAACAGATTACAAAAATTGCAGGAAGCTTAATTCTTGCAGCTGCAGCTTTGGGATTGACAAGCTGTGGTGGAAATGGTGGTAAAAAGGGCGAAGTAATTACTTTGCAGGTTTACGACCAGTTGGCTAACTATTCTGGTGAACAGATTGGTTGGTTTGGAAAGATCATGGAAGACAAGTTCAACGTAAAGTTGAACATCATCCCAGAATCTGGAAATACATACACAACACGTATGGAAAGCCAGAACCTCGGTGACATTGTTATCTGGGGTGCTGATGGTGATGACTACCTTGATGCAGTAGATGCTGGACTTCTCCTTGACTGGGAAGAAGAAGATCTCCTTTCAGAACACGGTGCTTATATTAAGGATCACATGCACCAGGCTCTTGAAAAGAACCGCGAAATTTCTGGAACAGGAAAGATTTACGGTTTTGGACACGGTGTTTCAACATCTTCAAAGGACCGCCAGGCATTCTTCTACACATGGGATATCCGCTTTGATCTTTATGAACAGCTCGGAAAACCAGAAGTTAAGAACTATGATGACCTCGTAGAACTCTTCAAGAAAATGAAGGAAATCTGCCCAACAGACGACAACGGTAAAGAAACATATGCATTGTCATTGTTCCCAGACTGGGACGGTAACATGGTAATGTTCGTTAAGTCTTTGGTAACAGCTTACGTTGGATGGGATGAATTTGAATTTGGTCTTTATGATCCAGAAACAGGTACATACCACGATTGTCTTGAACCAGATGGCGAATACATCAAGTCTATGCGCTTTATCAACAAGCTCTATCAGAACGGTCTCTTGGACCCAGATAGCATGACACAGAACTACGATGCAATGTCTGAAGACTACACAAACGGTACAGCATTCTTCAACATCTTCAACTGGATGGCTTCTGGTGTTTATAACACAGATGCTCACGTACAGGCTGGAAAGGCTATGTACCCAATCCGCCCAACAGATGCAAGCCCAATCGTTTACGGTCAGTCAGTATTTGGATCAAACCGCATTTGGTCTATTGGTTCAAAGACAGAATATCCAGAACTTTGTATGGACATTATCAACTGGCTCTGTACTCCAGAGGGATTCATGACATCACTTTATGGTCCTAAGGGTGTTACATGGGATTATGATGACAATGGTAAGACATACTTCACAGAACTTGGTAGAACTGTTCAGCAGGACGACAAGACTGTTATGCCAGCTCCATATTCTGGAACATACAAAGATGGTTCATTCCAGATGAACAACATCACATGGGCAAACGATGCTACAAACCCAGATTCTAATGGTGAAACATACAACAAGGATAACTGGGCAAGCAACGCTACACCAGCTAAGTCTGAAATTGAACAGAGATGGCGTGACTGGGCAGATGCAGTATCTGTAGAAGATTACCTTGGAAAGGGTAAGTATGTTGTAGCTCCTGGTTCAGCATTCTCTATTGGTACAAAGACTGAAGATCTTCAGATGAAGTCTAACCAGATGCAGACATGTATCAAGACTGGTACATGGAACGCAATCTATGCAAAGAGCGATGCTGAATTTGATTCACTTGTTGCTAAGATGACAGAAGAAGCTAAGGGTTACGGATATGACGAACTCAAGGCTTGGGCTCAGGAACAGGCAGCACGCAAAAAGGCAGCTGAAGACGCAGCAGCTGAGTAAGCGCTTGAATAGTTAAACATTTTGTTTGACAAAATCCGCTCGGGTTTTTCCTGGGCGGATTTTTTGTTTTAAATCAAATCTGTTTTTGACGATAAAAATTTCTGTGAAAAAATAAAATAATTTTTATTTACTAAGTCTATTTTTTAGGGAGGAAAAGCGGTATATTTTAAGAATGGGAATTTTTAATACTGAAGGAAAACTTTACAAGGCGATAACGTGGATTGGGAATTTGTTTTTTTTAAACTTATGCTGGCTGCTTTTTAGCTTGCCGATTGTGACGATTGGGGCTTCGACTGTGGCGGCACATTCGATGATGTTTAAGTTGATGGAAGACAAGGAAGGCTACCTCTTTAAGGGATTTGTGAAGGCTTTTAAAGAGAACTTTGTACAGGGGACAATTCTTTGGCTGATTACGGCGGTGGCTGCTTACGGCATTTTTATTGATTTGCAGTTTATGTTTAATAAGGATTGGGATCCGAGTGTGGCATTTTTGATTTTTAGTATTTTGGGAATTGCCATTGTTTTGTGTTCCCTTATTTATGCTTTTCCTTTGAGTGCCAGGTATAAAAATAAATTCTATATGCAAATAAAAAATTCTTTTTTGCTGGCTACGCTGCATCCTGTGAAGACGCTTTTGCTTTTGCTGATTATAGCAATTGAAATTGCCGGTATGTGGTGGAATACGGTTACTTTGATTTTGGTTATTTTGATTGGACCAATGCTTTTGATTGCGACAGTTGCAGGTTTTTCAAAAAGAATTTTTGATTTGAATGATAAGCGAAATGCAGAAATTGGAATAAAACCAACTTATGTGAACCCAGATGATGAGCGTGATGCGGAAGAGAGAAAACTGGAAACTAAAGAAAATTAATTTTTGAAATTGTTGTTGAGAAACTTGCATGTAAGATTTGCAGCCTAGCCCGCCGTGTAGTGGGCTGCCGAAGGCAGAGTGCGAAGCACCGAGGCGATAGCCGAGCCACGAAAGGGCGGTTGAAGGAAAGGCGGGATGCTTCAAAAAACACTACCAACTGAATTTGCTTTCTAAAAAAAGTTATGTTATAATTTTGGATATGTTATTGACACGAAATTCAGCAGTTGCTATGCTCAACTGCTAAGGCCGTAGTTTGTTTTAATGTCAAGAAAGAAAAGTTTTTGAAAAATATAAGGGCACATTTCGTGCGCGTGTTACGTGCGGGGTGTGCTTTTTTGTTTTTAAATTCTCTGGCTTTTGCAAAATCAAAGGCCGTGCCGGAATGGGTGGAAAATTATAGGGCGGCCTATCCTGCGGCTGAATATCTTGCACAGCGGGGCAGTGGCGATTCTGCGGAGAGGGCGAAAAATGATGCCACGGCTGCCTTTTCGCGATATTTTAAAACTAGTGTTAATGCAAATCTTTCTACGACGATGACTTCGGTGACGGTCGGGGATTCTATCGAAGAAAAAACTCTTGTGGTCGATGACGTAAATGTCCAATCTCAGGTTGATTTTTTCGCTCTGGAATACACGGAGCCTTATTATCTTAAATCAGAAAAAAAATGGTATTGCGTCGTTTTTATTAATCGCTCTGATGCGTGGACTCAGTACAAGCCACAAATTGAACTAAAAAAGAATGCTTTTTCTGGGCTTTATAAAAATCTTGAAAAGGAAAGTGATTATTTTACCAGGCTGGGACTTTGCAAAAAAGCCTTTGCGAGCGGGACTGAACTTTTGGAAAAACTGGAATATGGGCGAATCATAAATCCGGTGGAAGAGGCTTTTTATCAGGATGATAGGGACAAAATCGCAAATATTCAGGTGATTTTTGAGGAAGCGAAATCAAATTGTTCCATATATATTCAACTAAACTCTGATTATAACAGGACAATTTCGACTGCTCTTTCAAACGCTTTTTCTGAGTGTGGATTTAAAGTCGTCAAAAATCAAAATGAAGCAAATTATCTGGCTGCGGTCGAGGTGGAAGACAATGTCAGCGGAAGTGAGCCGCTTTCAATCAATCCTGCGGTCAATTTGAAAATTTTGAATGGCGAAGAAAAATCGGTTTATTCGTATGAAATTTTGGCGGGCGAAAAATCCTTGGGCTACAGTCTGGAATCTGCACAAAAGAAAATCTACCCAAAATTATCTAAGGAATTAGAAGATGCTGTGGAAAAAGATTTATCCAGCGTCTTTAAATTATAACTATCCAGAAAGGTCATTCCGCCCCTGAAATAAATTCAGGGTGACGGCTTCTGGGCAGTCTAAAAAAATAACTTTTTCATTCGGAGGATAAAAATGAAAAAAATTACATTCACTGTTTCGGTTATGGCGGCTTTTATGGCTATGGGGCTCATTTCTTGCGCAAGTACAGGTAATGTTCAGGAAACAAGGCCTGCGGAAGATAAAACTGTAAAAGTTGAAGTTGATGACGATGTCGATAAGGTCGTTGTGATTGACTGGACGGAGAGAACTTTGGGCGAAATTGCGGCTCCAACCTGGCTTAAAAATATGCGTCGGGGAAACAGCGACACTTTTAAACAGATGTGGGGGCTGGATTCTAACCGCGTTGTAAAAGTTAGCATGGCGACTGGAAAAACTGAGGCGACTGCCCAGGCGTTGAGCCGTGCGGGTTTTGCTTATGCACAGGCTGCGGAACTTAATCAGAAAGTAATCGGTCGGGTAGGTCAGGGCTTGAATGATGTTGGTCAGCTGGAAGCTTTGTATGTTGCGGCAAGTGAATCAAAGGCTGATATGAGTGGGCTTCGTGAAGAAACTGGATTTTATCAGAAAGTTCGCACAACTCGGGCTGGCACAAAAGAGCAGAGCGAACAGTTTGTTTATTACACAGTTTATTCTATGGATAAGGCAACCTGGGACAATCTCTGTAAAAAATATCTGATTGACATTATGGGCGGGGCTGATTTGACGACTGAAACTCAGAAAAAAGTTGGGGCACTTTTTAGCGAGATGAAGGAAGATGCTGACAAAAAAGATGCTGAAAAACAGGCTGAGGAAGAAGCTTTGTACAAGGCCCAGATGGCAAGGCTTGAAGCTGAAACTGCAAAAGCAAATGCGGAAACTGCCAAGGCTGGCTTAAAGGCAAAAGAAATGGATGCCAAGGAAGCGGAAACTAAGCAGGCGGTTGAAGAAGCAGTGGATTTGGCTAGTTTTTTAATGTAGGGGAATGGTTGTAACTATTCAGAACCGTTATTCCGGACTTGTTCCGGAATCTCATCGTGAGATGCTGAAACAAGTTCAGCATGACGTGCTGGGAGATGCTGAACCCTGAACTTGATTCAGGGACAGCATGCCGGTTTGGAGTCCCTTTGAATTTACAGGTTGGAAAAATAAAAGGTGTAAAAAATGCGAGTAAAGAAGTTTTTTGTTTTGATTTTGTCATTGTTTGTTGCTGTTTCTCTTTATGGCCAGGCAAAATATTCTGTTCAGGTTATAAATCAGGAAACTGTAAATCTTTCTGCTTCCGAAGCTGCCTGGCTTCCAGGTCAAGTGCAGGATAAGTTAAAGAGTAATTTGCAGGAATATCTTGAGATGAAGATCGTGGTCGATTCTAAATCAGAAAAGGCCTTAAAAAAACTCCAGGCGGAAAGTGAGGGGGACGGTCGTGACGAAACAACTGCAATTGAACTTGGAAAAATCACCACTGCAAAATTCGCACTTTTTACAAAAATCCGCAAAACTGCAAATGGCTATACAATCAGTGCGGATTTTACAGATTTGACGACCGGAGAGCAGATGGTGTCTGTCACGAGTAAAGAATATTCAAAGGCAGAATATCTTTATGGTTCGACAGGGGCGGTTGACGAAATCACTTTGAAACTTTCAGAAAAACTCAATATCAAACTTTCTGATTTGAACAAAAATCTTCTTACAAGCGGTTCTGCAAATTTCAGTCTTGATGAACAGTTGCAACTTGCAAAGCAAAATGAAGAGCAGTTCAACAAGATGATGAGTGATTATGATGCGGAACTTTCAAAATTGATGACTTCTAATGATATAAATGCCGTTCAGAATAAAAAGAGAATTGAGGCAGAAAAGGCACTTTTACAGGAAAAACAGAATACTGAGAAAAAACGACAGAAAGAACTTGCTGAACAAAAGGCTAGGGCTGCAGAAGATGAAAAACTTGAAAACGAACGTTCAATTGCCCTAAAAACTCAGTGAGACCAGATGGCAAAAGATGCAGCGGCAAAAGCGGCTGAAGTGAGAAAATTAAAAACAGAAAAACAGGGAGTTTTGGCTTTTATAACTACGCTCGAAAGTAAGAAAAAAGCCCTTGTGAAAATCCGGCAAGAGGTGGAAGAGCGTAGTGTGGAACTTCACAATCAGATGAAAGATGATGAAGCCGAACAGGCAATAAAAATTCTTGAGGCAAATTGGGTAAGTGTTGAACTTAAAGATGGAAAACCGACAGAAGCTGCAAAACAGCGAAGAGCAAACAAAGTTTTTGCTAACTACGACGCTTTGCTTGCAAAATTTATTGCTGATTGTGAGAGCGTAAAACAGTCAACAATGACTCAGCAGACAGAACTTTTACAAAGTATTGATGCTGATTATAAAAACTTGCGGCTGTGAAGACGGTAAGCAGCATGGGTGATGAGTTAAAAGTAAGTTACGGAACTTACGACGGCGATAAAAACGGCTGGAATGCATATCTTTCGCTGTATTCTGATGGGATTTTGCTTTTTCAGGATACTTTTATCGTGAAATATGAGGCCCTTGCAGGAAAGCCGGCTCCTGATTTGTCGACTGCAAGCGATAAAGAATTTGACGAATACATGAACAACACGGATATGTACACATCTCTTTTGGTTCGCGGGGATCCTATTTTGTATTTTGAGCTGGATTACAACGTTATAGCAGCAGGGGAAAACGAGCCGAGTAAGTATACGTTTTATTTTACAAAACTTACTGCAATAAATACGCTTAGTGGAAAGGTTGTACAGACGATTAGTTTAAATAACGAAGTTGTGAGGACGATGACGCTAGAGCAGGATTTGAGGGAGATTGAGGGCGTTGTGGCGGAGGAGAAGAAAGCTTATGAAGAAGATAAAACGACAATTGAAATGTTAAATAACCTTGTTGCTATTCCTGATAGAACTTATTCAATGCTAAAAACAGAAGTAACACAAGAAATGTATAAGAAAGTTATGGGGGAAAATCCAAGTAAGCATATAGGGGAAAATTTACCAGTTGAAAATGTGAGTTGGTATGACGCAATTTACTTTTGTAATAAGTTGAGTGAAAAAATGGGGTTAAAACCTGTTTATTCAGTTGATGGAATAACAGATGTTTCAAAATGGGGATACAGTCCACATCAGGGTAATTCGATAAGAGGTGAAATAAAACAAAATGAGACCGTTTCCAGCTTTAGACTACCAACTTATAATGAATGGAATTATGCAGCAAAAGGAGGTAACGATTATGTATATGCAGGAAGTGAAAATTTGGATGAAGTAGGGTGGTATAGGGATAACAGTGGTGATGAAACACATCCTGTAGGACAAAAGAAGGTAAACGGCTATGGCTTGTACGATATGTCAGGCAACGTTTGGGAGTGGGTTTGGGATTCCCACTACTACGGCTACTACCTCTACGGCCGCAGCAGCTGCGGTGGCAGCTGCTGCAACCACGACTACTACTGCCTGGTCGACAGTTCCTACAACTCGTACGCCTTCAAGTGCTACAATAACCTTGGTATTCGCCTGCTTTGCCCCTTTCAGCCTGAGTAACGAGTTGTAGCCCTGTAGTGCCCTGCCCAGTGGCGGTGTAGCGAAGGCGGTAAGCCGTAGCGGAACAGCCACGGAGCGGGGTACGGAAGTGCGGAAGCGAGTATAAAAAATGAGGGAATCACAAATTATTTTAGGATTCCCTTTTGATATGCTAAAACAAATTCAGCATGCCACTCTGTTTTCTTCAAACGTGGAAAATGCAGTGTAAACCGTCTTTTTTTGTATCCTTTACGCTTCCACAATCTTCCACTCATCAATATTTTTTTCTTTGGAGTTAAAATTCACCCCAATCTTTAAAATTTTTCTTTTATCACTGGCAAATGGTTCTGCATATTTTTTGTCTTCAATTTGCTTTAGGGCTTCGTCGGCTGATTTATCACGTTTGAATTCAAAAATGTAAACATAATTCGCGGTCTGAAGAACACAATCTGCACGGCCAAAAGAATAATGCTGCTCTGCGTTGACAAACTGGCCCAGCAAAATAAAAACGATGTAAATTATATTTTGAAAATTCTGTTCAATCACAGTATCAGATGGCTTGGTTGAATAGGGCAGTCTTGCAAAAAGTGATTTGAAGTGAGCAAGGATGGAATCTACATCGCCATTTTGAATGTCTTCATAAAATTCGTCTATGCAAAGGGAATTTGTTGCCATTTTTGAACCGGTAAAAAGTGGCACAAGACACTTTAAAAAACTGTAGCGGACTTCATCATTTGGGTAGCCAAGATAATAAGAATTAAGCTTGAAATTATAACCTTTTATAGTCAGATAGCCGGACTGGTAAAAAAGTGGGATAGGGTCTGGGTTGTCGGACCTGTAATCCTGCAAATCATCCTGAAATTCTGAGATTTTGTCTGTGGAAAACTTTTTGGGGTCAAAATCATTTTCTTTGAGTTTTTTTAAAAGAAATGTCGGGGTGCCAGTTGCAAACCAGTAATTTCCGAGATTACTATCGGCCAGGGAATTTATTAAACTGAAAGGATTGTAGAGGCCTTCTGAATTCTGATTAAAACGATAGCCGTCATACATTCGTTTCAATTCTGTAAGACATTCGTTATATGATATGGAAAACTTGTTTGCCATTTTTTGAATTTCTGGCTCAAATGCTTTTTCCATTTCGCTTTGGGTAATTCCACAAATCGTTGCATAATCTTCTGTCATAGAAATATCACGCAACTGGTTTAAATCGGAAAAGATTGATACTTTGCTAAACTTTGTGACTCCGGTAATAAATACAAACTTCAAATATTTATCGCAGGATTTAAGATTGCCAAAAAATCCTTTGAAAAGTTTTCTGGATTTTTCCAGGGCTTCCCCCTCGCTTTCCAGCAGTGATTTATCGTATTCGTCAACAAGAACTACGACGCCGAGTCCTGTTTTTTTGTAGGCGGCTTCAAGAAGGTAATTAAATCTTGACGGAAGATTTTCTTTTGCAATGTCAGGATTTTTTTCATAGATTCCTTCCCACTTTGAAAGGTGTATGTCCAAAACAGTTGCAAGGTCAGAGGAAGATTCATATTTATTCTGGTTAAAGTCAAAATAGAAAACCGGGTATTTTATCCAATCTTTTTCAAGTTCAGAAATTTTTAGTCCGGTAAAAAGTTCTTTTTTTCCTAAAAAATATGCTTCCATGGTGGAAAGCAAAAGGCTTTTTCCAAATCGACGGGGACGGCTTAAAAAATACTGGCGGCCTTCGCTTGCGAGACGATAAACAAATTCTGTTTTGTCGACATACAAAAAGTTTTCTTTTCTAAGAGCTTCAAAACTTTGTACACCGATTGGAAGTTTTCGGATATTCATAAGATGATTTTAACATAAAAAAATAGATAAATGAATGGGGACTTTTGGGAATGGCAATTTTTTCTGTTCTGGTAAATTTGCTTTTTGTAATGGAAGCGTAAGGGATTGGAGCACCCCGCGCAGCGGGTCCCGGAACGAAGTGGAGGGATGGAGCGATAGCGGAAGTGCGGAAAGCCCGGCCCGGAGTGAGCGGAGCGAACGTAGGGATACGCCCATAAAAATAAAAATAAAAAACAAGGGCGGTGCTTTTTTAATTGGTTTGAATTGAGTATAATCAAGTGTTTTTGGAGATACTTATGACAAAAGAAGAGGCACGGGCGCAGAGGCGTGAAAAGCGGTACTATTTTAGACACAGACTTATTTGGTTTTTGGGACGGAATCCTGTAAAACTTTTTTTGAGGCTTTTTGTAAACTTGAAGGTGACAAAGGCGCCGAAACTGGAAAGGCCATATATTGTTCTTTCTAATCATGTTACGAATTTGGATCCGATTATTCTGGCGGCTGCTTTTAAAAAACAAATGTACTTTATTGCAAGCGAACAGTTTTACCGCTCTGGCTTTAAGTCAAAAATTTTGTATTGGGCTTTTCAACCTATTTCGAAAATTAAGGGGGCTTCTGACCGGCTGACGGTTATGAAAACAATCCGCACTTTGCGAGAGGGAAAAAACATTGCTCTTTTTCCGGAAGGTAACCGCACTTTTAACGGAGAGTCTGCTAAATCTTTTGAAGCAACAGGCAAATTGATTAAAGTTTCAAAGGCTGGACTTGTTACTTTTAAAATTGAAGGCGGATATATGACTTTTCCGCGCTGGGGTTTTGGCAAGCGAAAGGGGAAAATGCAGGCTGGTATTGTAAATGTTTACACGTCTGACCAGCTGAGTAAAATGTCTGCAGAAGAGATTGTTGAACATATTAATCAAGATATTTACACAAACGCTTACGACGAACAGGAAAAAAATAAAATTCAGTTTAAGGGGAAAAATTTGGCATTTGGTATGGAAAGTGCTTTTTCTGTTTGCCCTGAATGTAAGAAAATTGGTTTTATTGGGTCGCAGGGAAATTCTGTTTTTTGCACAAACTGTGCTGCAAAGGCTACTCTTGATGCTTACGGATTTTTTAATTCTGAGTTTAAATTTAGAAGTGTTTTGGAATGGGACAAATGGCAGGAAGATTTTTATAAGGATTATGTTTCGAATTTTAAAGATCCGCTAAAGCCTCTTTTCCAGGATACAAATGTTGCTATAAGGACCGTGACTTCAAATCATAAGACTTGCGAAATTGGATATGGAACATTTTCTCTTTATAAAGACAGATTTATTTTTGAACCGCTTAACAAAGAGGAAATTGTTTTTGAAATAAAGGATGTGCCTGACCTTTCTGTTTACGGAAAATCTATTTTGTGTTTTTCAGATTCGGCTGGAACTCATTACGAATTGCACCCGGATAAAATTATCAATGTAAGAAAATATCTTTCTTGTTGGACTTTGCTTCATAAAAAATACGAAAAAAAATAAATTCTGGAGGTAACATGAAAAAGTTAACTAAAGAAGAAAAAGCTGCTAGAAGAAAATATCGCCGTCACGTAAGATGGTGGCGCTTTGCAAAAATCCTTTGGCCATATTTAAAAAGGAAATATGGTTTGTGTTTTGATAAAGTTCCTGAAATTGAAGGGCCATATCTTGTTCTTGCAAATCATTCAACGACTTTAGATTCTGTAATCATGTCTATGAATTTTAAAAAGCACATGTATTTTGTTGCAAGTGAGCATGTTTACCGTCGTGGCTGGAAATCAAAATTGCTTTACCACTTTTTTGAACCGATTGCAAAAATGAAGGGTTCTTCGGACACGCTTACTGTTATGAAAACAATTCGTTCTTTGCGTGAAGGAAAAAATGTGTGCATCTTTGCGGAAGGGAACAGAAGCTGGAATGGAAAATCTGATCCTTCGTTGCTTACACCGGCGCTGGGAAAACTGGTAAAGACTTGTAAATCGGCTTTGGTTACTTATAAAATTGAAGGCGGATATTTTGCTGACCCTAGATGGGGTTTTACAAAAAGAACAGGCTGGGTTCATGAAGGGGTGGTGAATGTTTACACGAAAGAAGAAATCCAGCAAATGTCAAATGAAGAAATTGTTGATATTATCAAAAAAGATATAAGCAATAATGATTATGAAACTCAGGCAAAAAATCCTGTAAGGTATAAGGGAAAAAGACTGGCGGAAGGTCTTGAAATTGCTATGTGTGTTTGTCCTGAATGTCAGTCAATTGGAAAGCTTACAAGTAAAAATGATACAATTACTTGTACTGCCTGCAATGCTTCTACAAAATACACAGAGTACGGATATTTTTCTGATGGATTTAAATTCCACACAATCGAAGAGTGGGATGACTGGCAGGAAAAATTTTACCAAGACTATCTTAAAAAAATTACTGATTTGAATACTCCTCTCTTTTTTGATGAGGATGTTGAGTTAAATGAATTAAGTCAACACCACGATTCAACTTCTTTAGGGAAAGGGAAGTTTGTAATGTTTAAAGACCGTTTTGAATTTACTAGTGGAGAAAAAACAACTGTTATTCCAATTGCCAATATTCCAGACATGAGTATTTTTGCCAGAACTGGTTTGACTTTTAAGGATGATAAAACTGGTTTGCATTACGAACTTAATACGGACAAGCGAATCAATGCAAGAAAATATCTTTCTTGCTGGAATTATCTTAAGCCCGCTCCGTCAAGCGTGTAAACTTGAAGGCACTTGTAAAATGGATGGGTAAAAACTGCAAAGTTGCTTGAATAAATTTCTTTGAGCAATTCTGGTTTTAACAAATCTTCAGTGGCTCCTGTATAACAGGGGCCATTTTTTTTAAGAAGGGCGAGTTTGTCACAAAAGCGGCTGGCGGTGTTTAAATCATGAACGCTGGCTAAAATGCCAATATCTTTTTCCAAAGCAATTTTTTTCAATAACAAAAAAAGTTCATCTTGAAAAGCAAAGTCTAAATTTGCGGCAACTTCGTCCAGCAAAAGATATTCTGGTTCTTGGGCTAGGCAACGGGCAATTCTTACTTTTTGATATTCGCCACCTGAAATTTCAAAAATGTTTTTTTGAGCAAGATTTTCTATGTGGAGTTCACAAATTATTTGGTCAACGATTTTTTTGTCCTGGGCAGAAGGAATGGAAAAAGAATTTTTAAAATGGCAAAAGCGTCCCTGCATAACCAGGTCTTTTACTTTATAGTTCCATGTTTGATTTTCGCTTTGTAAAAGAGTTGCAACTTTTTTGGCAAGTTCTTCTGGTTTGAAAGAATAGATATTTTTCCCATCAAGATTTACACTTCCTTTAAAATTCAATTTATCAAATCCCGCAAGACCTGCCATAATTGAAATGAGTGTTGATTTTCCACTTCCGTTTGGTCCGCATAAGCAAAGAAGTTTTTTCTTTTCGACGCAAATATTTACTCCGTCAAGAATTTTATTATTTCCCCAAAATGATTTTATATTTTTTGCTTCAAACATTTTCGCCTCAACAAAATAAAAAGTTTTACACTTGCCTAAAATTTTGCGGATTTTCTTTCATTAAAAGATGTCAGCAAGAGTGAAATAAAAAATGGAACTCCAAGGATTGCGGTGACTGTGCCAACTGGAAGTTCTGCAGGTGCAATTACTAAGCGGCAAAGTGTATCTGAAAAAAGAAGCAAGACGGGACCCGCTGTCATTGAAAGTGGCAAAAGTTCTTTTCCTTTTACACCTGTTATTTGCCTTATTGCGTGGGGTGCAATTAATCCAACAAAACCAATTGTTCCTCCGGCACAAACTGCAGCGGATGTTGCAAAGGCACCGGCAACAATAACTTTTATTCGCAAAGAATTTACATTTACCCCTAAAGTTCTTGCTGTTGCTTCACCAGAAGAAAGTAAATCTAGTTGGGGAATTGAAATTATCATAAAAAAAAGCGCGACTAAAGATGGTAAAAAAATAAATTTGAGTTCATTCCAGCCACGCCCGCTAAAGGATCCAAGCATCCAAAAATAAATTGAATTTAATTGGCGGTCATTAATTGCAAGCATGATCGAAGTAATTGCTGAATACAAGGAGCCCAAAGCTGTTCCACAAAGAAGCAGGGCGACTGTAGAAGATTTTGAAATTTTAAAAGAAATTGCTGTTACTAAAAGGGCTGCAAGTAGTGCACCAAAAAAAGCGCCTGCGTTTAACAAAGAAATTAATCCGCAGCAAAATGCACCTCCTCCAAAAGATGCAGCTATAACGGCACCAAGACTTGCCCCAGAAGTAATGCCCATGATGCCAGGTTCAGCGAGTGGATTTCTAAAAAACATTTGAAAAAGGGTGCCGGCACCTGCGAGTAAAGCGCCACTAATCAAAACCAGTAAAGTGCGGGGAAGTCGAATTTTAAAAAATATTGTCTTTGAAAAATTTGCTTCTGGATTTTGGAAAATATCTTTTAGCGAAAGTTTTTGTGCCCCGAGTGCAAGAGATAAATAAAAGGCTAGTAAAAAAAGTGACACTAAAATAATTAGCATCACTGTAAATCTGTTTTTTTTAATTTAATTTTCTCCATAAAAAATTTTTGTCAAATCTGAAATTGCATCTACAATTCTTGGACCTGGCCGCGAATACAAATCAGAATCAATCAAATAAATTTTATTATTCTTCACAGCAGAAATATTTTCCCAACCGCTTCTTTCTTTTACCTGTTCGACTGTAACTCCATTTAAATTTGGCAGCAGGATAATTTCAGGGTCGCGAGAAATTATTGTCTCTTCGCTTACAGAAGGATAATCTGAAAGCTGGTCATCAAAAATATTTGTTCCACCGCTGGTAACAATCAAATCACTTATGAAAGAATTTTTTCCTGCTGTCATGTAAGGCACGTTCCACACTTCGTAATAAACTTTTGCCTTAGCAGCCTCTTTATTTTTTTCAGTAATTTTTTGAATTGAATCCTTCATATTTTTTACGAGTGCGGCAGCTTCTGTAGAACGGCCCGTCATTTCTCCAACTACTGCAATTTCTTCATAAACTGCATTAATTGAAGAGGCGTCCGAAAGGTAAAGTTTTACTCCGGCTTCATTTAAAGGACTTTCTAAAAAATCATGCATGCCTTTTGAACCATAAACTAAATCCGGTTTGTAAGAAAGGATTGTTTCTGCGCTTAAAGTTTGTCCGCTAAATCCACCGACGCTTGGAATTGCTTCAAGGCGTGACGGGTAATCACAAAAATCTGTTCTGGCAACAATCAAAGATTCTGCTCCCATGGCAGATAAAATTTCTGCTCCTGAAGGGGAAAGGCAAACTATATTTTGATATTGAATATTTTCTTGAGCGAGAGATTCTTCTTCATTTTTATTTCGCCTGACATAGAGCACAGCTGTTATCAAAAGGAAAGCAAATAAAATCAAATATTCAAATTTTTTGTTTTGCTTAGAATCGCGCCCAAAATTAGAATTATTTTTTTCGTTTGCAGGGTCGTTTCCTGAAGTTGCGTTACTATTTCCATTTTGATTTTGAAAATCAGAATTAAAATTGTCTGACATTTATTTTGCCCCCCATTGTGCATAATATTCGTCAATTTCTTTTTTTAAATCTTCAGAAATAATTCCACCTGGAACATAAAGCTTTTCAACAACATCTTTCATGGTAACAATCGCTTTAACAGGGAATCCGTATTTTTCTGTTATTACGTCCAGCGCACTTTTTTCACAATCGGGAGCGCGTTCCATTCTGTTGAGTGAAACAATCTCTCCAACAACAGTGACGGCATCTGGTGAAGAGCCTGCCCCTTTCACAATCGGATAAGTTTCTTCTATTGATTTACCAGAAGTTGTTACGTCTTCTATTATAATCACACGGTCTCCATCTTTGATTTCGCTTCCAAGAAAAAGGCCTTTGTCTGCGCCGTGATCTTTTGCTTCTTTGCGATTTGAACAATAGCGAATTTCTTTTCCATAAAGTTCACTGTATGCGATTGCTGTTGTGACGCTTAAAGGTATGCCTTTATATGCTGGGCCAAAAAGCACATCAAAATCATCACCAAAATTTTCATGAATTGCCCGTGCGTAATATTTCCCCAAGCGTGAAAGCTGGCTGCCTGTTACATAAGCACCTGCATTCATAAAAAAAGGAGAGTGACGGCCGCTCTTCAATGTAAACGAACCAAATTTCAAAACCTGACATTCAACCATAAAATCAATAAATTCTTTCTTGTAATCTTCCATGCTTAAAGTTTACAAGTTTTGCGATTTTTATAAAAGTATACTTTTATTTTTTTATTTGGGGGATTTGGCTTATTAAAAATAAAAACAGTGCTTGAGATAAGCGTTTATTTTTTTTGTTACGAAAAAACTTTGTTTACAAAAGTCATTCATCAAACTAAAATCATTTTATGCAAAAGATTTTTAAAGACACACGCATTTTGGATAAGGCTTGTTGTCAGAAATATTTTCTTACAGAAGACATTATGATGGAAAACGCAGCGGCTGCTCTTGAAGAAGCAGTTATGGCTCACATATTTTCTGCCAGTAATGTTTATTTAAACAGGGCACACTGTCTTATTCTTTGCGGAAATGGAAATAACGGTGGTGACGGTTTTGCACTTGCCCGCCGTCTTATTCAAAAAAATATTGCCGTGACCATTTGCGAATTTGCTCAACCTAAAACTCGGATAGCAGAACTTCAAAAAAAACGCGCTCTTTCTCTTGGAGTAAATTTAATTTCTTTCTACGAGCTGGACACTTTTATTGAAGAAAAAAGCATTGATCTTCGTGTTATTGTTGATTGTGTTTTTGGTTCGGGATTTCATGGGCAGTTGCCGTCAGAGGTAAAAATTGTTTTTGATACAATCAATTCAAATAGAGATGTTTTTAAAATTGCCTGCGACATTCCAAGCGGATTATATTTTTCTGCAGACCAGACTGTAACGATGGGCGCCTTGAAATCAGATTTATTCAAAGATAGGGCAAAAGATGTATGTGGAAAAATTACACTTGCTTCTTTGGGGATTGCACAGAATAATTTTGAAAATTCCGCAGACATTCTTCCATGCGCATTTCTACTGGAAAAATCTGACATGAACCTCCCCTTTAGAAAAAAAGAAAATGTTAACAAAGGTAGCTTTGGTCATTTGGCACTTGTTGCTGGGGAAAAAACTGGAGCTTCAATTATAGCAGGCCTTTCTGCTTTAAGATTTGGAGCCGGACTTGCCAGCCTTGTTACTTTTGAAGAAGAAGGAAATTCAAAAGATGATTTCTCTTTTTCAAAAATCAGCCTGGATTTTTCTTCATACGAATTAATGGTTTCAAAAAAAATTCCTTCCAATACAAGTGCCCTTGTTTTTGGAATGGGCATGGGACGTGAAAATAAAAAAGCCTTTTTACAAACGACTGCTTTTCTTGAAGAAAATCCGGATGTGCCTTGTCTTGTTGATGCAGATGCATTTTACTTTGATGAAATAAAAAAATTCTTAGACAAGCGCTGCTCTGCATCTTCGAAAAAGGTGCAAACAATTTTGACACCACACCCCAAAGAATTTTCTGTTTTGCTAAACAAATGTGGCCTTGGAAATTTTTCCACGCAAGAAGTTGTTGAAAACCGGTTAGAGCTGGTTTTAAAATTCTGTCAGCTTTATCAAAATGCCGTTTTGATTTTAAAAGGAGCAAATGTCTTAATTGCTGCTTTTGATCATGAAAAAAAATCTGTGCAAATTTATGTTAACACTTTTGGAAGTGCGGCTCTTGCGAAAGCAGGTAGTGGGGATGTCCTTTCGGGATTGGCCGGAGCTCTTCTTGCTCAAAAAAGAAATGCTTTGGATGCCGCAGTTAATGCTTCTTTAGCGCATGCACTTGCTTCCCAAAAAATAAAAAATAATTTTTCTCTTACACCACAAAGTTTGATGCAGGCAATAAGTGAACTTTAATTTTTTGTTTTATCTTTTTATGCAAAAGGAATATAACAAAAGATTAAATGTAAAGGAAAAAAAATTGTACTAAAATATTTTTGTGAAGAAATTAAAATTTTTATTATGGGCGGTTCCATTTTTTGCCTTTGCAGCAAGTGCCGCCGTGGGCGAAGAGAGTATAGAAAATCTTCTGGCAGGCTATCTTAAAAATGATTTGACTCTACAAAATTTATCAGCAGAAGTTGCTAAACAAATTTTGAATAATGAGTCTGTTCAAATTTCAAATGGGATGTCTTTTAAACTTTCCACAGGCAGCGTCACTTTATACACAGGTGACACAACGTACGCAACATTAACACCAAGCGCGTCTTTATCTTTTCCACAATATAATGATTTAACATTTTCTCTTTCATCTAAAACTACAGTTGGTTCGAGTGATGCTGGATTTTCAAACACTTCCATCAATGTGCAATCAGATATTATTTCTGAAAAAAGTGATGACGTCAGCATAAGTCTTTTAAAATCCCAAAGGAATCTTTTGGAAAGTCAGCGTCAGCTTCAAAACAGATTTACATCTGCAGAAAAGGAATTTTATTCTAATTTAAAAAGTCTGTATCAACTTGCTGCAGAAATTACAAGTGCAGAAAAAAATCTTTATGAAGACAAACTTTCTTTTGAAGAAATAAAAGCGCTTGGTTATTCTACAACTTCATCCAAATACAGAAGCGCACAGCTGGAAGTTCTTTCTGACCAGCATACGGTTGATACAAAAAAACACCAACTTGAACGCGAAACAAAAATCTTTGCTTCACTCTGCGGAGTTGAATACACTGGCAGTGACGCTGCAACAGATTTTTTGCCGTCAAAAATTCCTAGTGTCGAAGCAATAGATATTTTGTCTTTTGCAGAAGAAAATTACACGGAACTTGAAAGCGCTTTGTGGACAAAAAAAATAAATCAAGCGGAACGTGATGCACAAAAAACTTTTTCTTTAAGTGCAAATGCTGGTTACACTTTTGCAAACTCAAATACAAATACGGGCAATTCAAAAAAAGCAGACACTGTAGATTTAGAAACAAATTTTACTTGGCAAAATTCGGGCCTTTCTGCTTCGGCTGGCGTTTCCATTCCGGTCACTTCAGAAAACCATAGCCCAATTTTTACTTTCGCCTTTTCTCTTGATCCAAGAGCTTTTCAGCAGGCAAAAATTTCTTCTCAAATTGATCAACTGGAATCTGAGCAAGAAGACATTTCCATTCAATCCGCGAAAAAATCTTACCAGACAGCAGTCACAAGTCAGCAGGCAGAACTTGCAGATATTCAATGGAATAAATCTTCAAACACAGAAACCTACAATCTTTACACTTCTCTTGCAGCCGATTTAAAAAACTGGTACAAGCGGGGCATCACGACTGAAAGTGAATGGCGGTCAGCAGAAGTCAACAAAGAAAATTACAGAATTCAACTTTTAATAAATGACATTGATTTAATCATTTACAATAACGAAACAACTTTACTCTTTACTCGTGACGAAGAACTTTTAGAAAAGAAAGAGGCTCCGGCTCAGGAAGAAGAAAAATCAGCAGAGGTATTGCCAAATGAAAAAAATTAAAAAAACTTTTAAAATCGCAATTATTTCTTTTGTTGTCATTTGTTTGATTTTAGCAGGATTATTTATTTCTAAAAAAATTATTGCTAATCAAAAAAATGCAAACACAACATATCAAGTAACTTCGGAAACTTACGAAAATGTTATTGAAGTTTCGGGCGTCGTTTCTGCCGCACAGGAACAAACTTTACAGGCACTGTCAGACGGAACAGTTTTGGGGGTTTATGTAAAGCAAGGCGACTCTGTAAAAAAAGGTGATATCATAATTCAACTTGATGACACTGATCAGCAATACGATCTTGCGAAACAGGATTATGACATGGCAACTGTTAGAATTACAGGTTCTACAAGACAGTACCAGTTGATGCAAACACAAAGAAAAGCTCTTGTGCAAAAAATTGCTGAACGAAAAGTTACGGCAACTTTTGATGGAATAATTGCATCAATTGATGTTGCTGTCGGAGATTCCCTTGAAGCAAAAGATTCTGTCGGTACCCTGGTTGATGTTTCTTATTTAACTGCTGAAGTTGAAATAGCAGAAACGGATGTTTCAAAACTTCAAGTTGGCCAAAAAGTCCAGCTGACTTTTCCTTCGTATGATGGCACTGTTGAAGGTTACATTACAGGCTGGCCCGCAATTGGTGAAGTAACAAGCCGCGGTGCAACAATCGTAAAAGCAAAACTTCGCATAGATGAATATCCAGAATCAATTTTACCAAATTTTTCTTTTAGTGGAAAAATTGAAATTGCTCCTTCTCAGACATACACGATTGTCAGCCGCTATGCAGTTGGCAGGACAGACGGACAGGCTTATGTCGTTAAAGCAGGTACTTCTGAAAAAATAAATGTTACAGTTCTTCCATACGATCAAGAGTATGTAAAAATAACTGAAGGCAATCTAAAAGAAGGTGACATTCTTATGGCCCAGTCAGCCGCATCAAAATCTGGAACAAAAAGACAAGGTGGAATGGGTGGCATGGGTGGCCAAAGAAATGGCGGTGGCGGAGGAGGAGCAGGAGGAGCTGGCGGTCCACCACCAGGAGGCTTTTAATGTCTAAGACAAATGAAAAATCCTCAAAAGAAAATTCTGTCATCAACATGCTGCATGTAAAAAAAACATACCTTATGGGCGACACAGAAGTGCATGCTTTGCAAGATGTTTCTTTCAACATTCAGCAGGGAGAATTTGTTACCATCATGGGGCCTTCAGGTTCAGGTAAATCGACTTGCATGAATATGATTGGCTGCCTGGATCGGCCGTCAGACGGAATTGTAGAAATAAATGGTAAAGCAACTGCACAAATGTCTGAAAAGGAACTGGCCCTTTTGCGAAACATGACAGTCGGTTTTGTCTTTCAGCAGTATTTCTTGATTTCTTCAATGAGTGTTTTAGAAAACGTAATGCTTCCTTTAAGATATTCTGGAATTGAAAAAAGTGAACGCAGAATTCTAGCAAAGGCAGCACTGGAAAAAGTCGGTTTGCTTGATCGTCTAAATCATTTTCCTCATGAACTTTCTGGCGGACAAAAACAGCGTGTCGCGATTGCAAGGGCAACAGTCACAAAACCAAAAATCATTCTGGCCGATGAACCAACCGGTGCCTTGGACAGCGAAACAGGTAAAGCTGTTATGAAACTTTTTCGCGAAATCAACGCAGCAGGGACAACACTTGTTATTGTAACCCATGACCCGCGTGTAGGTGCCAGTTCAGACAGGTGTATAAGAATTTTTGACGGAAAAATAGAATCAGATAAAAAACAAATACCTGTTCCTTTTGATCAAAGTGAGGAAGTGTAATGTTAGAAGATTTTTTAAACGCAATTTCAAATTTCAAGCGAAACAAAATGCGCACCTTCCTTTCACTTTTAGGAATTATTATTGGGGTAGCATCTGTAATCGTAATCATGAGCATGGGCTCTGCCAGTACAAAACAAATTGAAGACACATTCGGTTCAAATGGATTGGATATGGTTAGCATCAGCGAAGGTTTTATGCGCAGAAACAGGAGCGCCGTTACTTTAGATTTTAACGATTCTTTCCGCGAAGAAATGTTTGACAAAATTCCAGGCATCAAAAAAATCTGGTACAAAAATCAAATATCCGCAACCATTTCTTTTGAAGACACAAGCGCCACTTCTTCATGCTATGCCATCGAAACAGACTACCTTCAAACTTACGGCCTGCAACTTGATTACGGAAATTATTTTAACGTAACAGACAACGTCTACGGTACACAAAAAATAATTTTAGGTTCCGAAATTGCTTCCACCCTTTTTCCAAACGGGAACGCCTGTGGAAAAAATGTAACCCTTGTTACAAATTCTGTTACTTTTAATTTTACCGTTGTTGGAGTTTTAAAAGAACAATCTTCAGGTTTTGAAAACGCAACAAGCGCTTGCTACATTCCGCGCGGTTTTTATTCAAAACAAATCTCCCCAAATCCTTCTGCAGGAACAATCATGGTTCAGGCAGTTTCAAACGCAAGGGCAACAGAACTTGTGGATATTCTGGAAGACTATTGTACAGAACTTTCTGGTACTGAAGGTTCAGTTCGTGTTTCGTCCATGCAATCAATGATTGAACAAATGAGTTCCATAACTTCTACAATGAGCGTCATGTTAGCTGCCATTGCCGCCATTTCTCTGTTAGTTGGAGGAATTGGAATCATGAACATTATGATTGTAACAGTCACCGAACGAAAGCAGGAAATTGGAATTCGCAAAGCTTTGGGTGCAACACCGCGAATTATCAAGCAGCAGTTTCTTGTTGAATCCGCCAGCATAACAATCCTAGGTGGCATTATAGGAATTATTTTTGGCATCATCATCAGTCTTGCCGTTGAATACGTTCAGTCCACATCATACATCATCAGCTGGACATCTTGCATAATCGCATTTGTTTTTTCTGCATTCGTAGGAATCTTTTTTGGATTAAGTCCGGCTTCTCGAGCAGCAAAACTGGATCCAGTGATTGCACTTTCCGGAGAATAATATTTTTGGAATTTTAAAAATTGATTTAAGTGAGCCTCTAAAACTTGTAATTTTTAGAGATGCCTTAAGGCTTTTTCTAAAAAAACAAATGTTAACCTACAAAGAAATCCTATAATAAAAAAAGCCGGCAGTAATCAAAAATGCTGTCGGCAAAATTTTATCTTCTTTCAGCCTTACCGCGCGAAATAAAATCCATTTTATTTTTTTGTTTTCCAGTAAGTCTTTTAAATCCACCCTTTCCATTATTTGTTACAGGCAAATCTTTTCCCTTTTCGCTTTTACTTTCTTTTATCCTTTCCAGTTTCCAAACAGGCTTTCGTGGATGACTGTCACCCTTTTCCACATATTCCTTCCACTCAGCAGGTTCTGCCACTTCAAACTTCATGTGTTCCCCTGTAACTGGATGATCAAATTCCAGTGTCCTTGCATGAAGGGCCAGTCGATGGAAGGGGTCAGTGTTAGCGCGATAATTTTCATCTCCAGCAAGAGGGTATCCCTTTGACGAAAGGTGAGCCCTAATTTGATTTTTCTTACCAGTGTCCAGTGACAGTTCAAAAAGTGAATGTGTCTTTCCTCTCACAAGTATTTTGTAATTTGTTCTTGCAGGAACAGTTTTGGCATTATCATTTTCATCATGTTTTACATAACCCACATGATGCGAATTTTGAGCAAGCTCATCATCAATTAAACCGCTTTCTTCAAGAGCCATTTCTTTTTTGCGCGGATTTTCTGCCACTGCAACATAAAGCCTTTCAGTTACCATTTTGTGCCAAGTCTTCATAATCTTTTTTTGCAAAGCTTCATTCAAGGCAAACATCATCACACCGCTCGTATCCCTGTCCAAACGATGCACAACATAAGGCTTGTGATTTTTAGAATAAGTCCCTTTCGACCGCATAATCTTTTCAAGAACTTCTTCAGCCGTCCTAGCCTTACTGCCAGGATAGGCACAAGACAACATTCCACTCGGTTTATTTATAACAACAATATCTTTATCCTCATAAAGAATTTCTATTTTTTCCTTTCCATAGTCCGCTTTATGTTCACGCTTTTCCAAAGTGCTCGCCTTAACATGGTGCAAAGTTTCTTTCATAATCAGCCTTCTTTATTTTTCATACTCTTATTCAGTTTAATATTAAAAATCACAATCAAAATAATAATCACTAGTAAATAAATGATTGCAAAAATTTCTGCCACCAGCTTAGTCAATTCATTTCTAAAACAAATGGCCAAAATTCCATAAACAAGCGTAATAATTCCCAAAAGCGAAAAAGTCTTACCCGCACTTTTTGCAAAAAGATTTTTACTTTTCTTTTGCAGCTTCAAAAAAATTCCGCATCCCAAAAAAACAATTCCCATAAACAAAAAAAGCACCGCTACTAAAATAATCGATTTCGCCTTCATAAAAACTCCTGTAAAACATTTAAAATATATTGAAGGCCTTATTAAATTTCAAGTTTAGTTAATATGGGCGTTGCGCTGTGCTTTGCACATCGCCGGCAGTTCCGCAGTTCGCTAACGCTCTAAGTCCTCGGCACGCAAATAGCGTGCCTGCGGTCTTTTGACAGCAATTGTTGAAACAATTGCTGTCAACTGCTCCATTGCCTAACGCAAAATCAAAAGCAATAAAAAAATCCTAAAGAATAAATGTTAGAAAAAATTCCTGGAATATATCCTTCTGCTAAAACTTTAGAAGAAGCACTTTGTCCAATATCGCAGTTAAAAGTTTTTGCATTATCAGAAGTTTTTAAACATTCATAAGAAAAATAAAGGCCTGCTTTTTTGAAATAAAGTTTAACTTCAAAAGCAAAAGAAAATCCACCATTCATTTCATCAAAAAATTCCTTGCTCCTAAAGTAGTGACTGTCCAGGCAAGTTGCAAAAATATATGGGAAAAAATTTAAAGAACTTTCAAAGTAAAAATCTTTTTTGAATTTATAAGTAGAAGTTATTTTAAAGAAAGGCTCAAAAATATTTTGTTCATAAGAAATTCCATTTCCAGTAAAATATGTTTTTTCTTCATTGCCTGTAAAACTTTCTCCACTTATAGGGCTTTGCCCATATCCATTCCATGCAGAAAATTTTCTGTGCTGGTATTTTATTCCAAAAAATGGCTGTATGGAAAATTTTTCAAAAGTAAAATCATACCCAAAATTTACACAGGCAAAATAGTTATTTTCCAAATGATTTTCATGTTTTGAAAATTGTGAAATTCCACCCGACAAATAAAAATCCCTGTCTTCCATTGTTCCAAATTTGTTTGGCAAAGAAAAATTTAAATCAATCCCACAAAGAAAATTGTAAAAAGAAATTTTTTCTTCAAAAGCAAAATCAATATAAAAAGGTATTTTCCATGCTAAGCAACTTACATCAGCATAAGAAGTGGACAATGTTTCACAAACGCTTCCACCGCTTGCCTTTACAAAAAGAGAAGTT
>CAVCWN010000257.1:0-18706 GCA_963605975.1 Desulfovibrionaceae bacterium
CAGCACATGTTTACGAAAGCAGCACCTGTCCTCAAAACCGCCACATGTTTACGAAAGCAGCACCTGTCCACAAAACCGCGCTCTCCTACCCCTTCAAAAATTCCATAATTTCCTTTCTATATTTAACCGCAGTTTTGTAGCCGTGAATGTAAGATTTGTCCAACTTTTCCTGACTGGTAGAAAAAACCCAGCAAAGATCTTCTTCCGGCTTAAGGACAAAAATCTTTCCCTGGTCAACCAGTTTTTTCATGCCTTCCATTTGAACAAAATACTCGTCATAGCGGTTCATCAAATCTGCATACAGTTTAGGAAATTTCTGTTCATAAAGCGGGGCCAAAATAGCCTTTTGCTTTCTAAAATCCGAAGGTTTGTCATTAGGTGATTTTGTAGAAATAACAATCACCTTGTCGCAGCCCATTTCCAGCGGCCTGTCATAAGGAACAGAATAACTTACGCAGCCATCCGCATAATGTTTACCATCAATTTTTACCAGTGGAAAAAGCATAGGCAAAGCGCAAGTGCCATGCATCAGCTGCATAAGGCGCTTTTCACTTTTTCTTTCAGACATGTAACAAATCTGGCCAGTTTCTGCACAAGTCAAACCAAATTCGTATTCGGTTTTTGAAGAAAAAAGTTTTTTAAAATCGAAAGGATAACCACCGTAAAAACTTTCGCCGCACATATTTTCATATTCATTTTGAATTCCATCCAAAAGAACATGCGCCTTGTGTCCAGCCCTCAACTTGCTTGGTGTCAAAACATAGCGCAAACGCCCCCGCTGCGTGGCAACAAAATTTATTGCCCCGTGAGCCCCGCCAGAAACACCACAAACATAAGGAAAAGTAATACCTTCATCAATAAAATAATCTGTGACCCCTGCAGTAAACATGCACTTTCTTGAGCCACCTTCCAGTACAAGACCTACTTTCATTTAATCTCCAAAACTTTTTGTTTAAGAGCCTTGCACTTCTGCCTGAAGTATTCACTTTTTTCAGCAAGATCTTTTGAAGAAGGAAGACTCTTGTTGCGAACAACATATTCAGCTACATCAACAATATATTTTGTTCTGTGTGAAAATTTATAAATTCCATCAATTCCAATAGACACAACCGGGCAACCAGTATAACGGGCCAGAAAAGCAAAGCCGGATTTAAATTCATTCAATTCTCCGTCCTGCCGCGTTTTACCTTCCGGAAAAATAATTACAGATTTTCCCGCTTCCAGATTTTTTCTTGCCAGCTGTATCCATTCCGTGTCCAAATTAAAACGGTCGCAAGGAATAGTACCTTCGCCAGCCAAAATCCAGTGAAAAGCCTTTTTTTCGTACCAGTCCTTGGCAACAATTACATTTTTTTTACCGCGCAAAACGGTCATCAAAAAAAGCGCATCCTTAGTTGAAGTGTGATTTGCAATAACAACACAAGGTTTTTTCAGCCGATTAGTTTGAACCTTTTTATCAACAAAATAAGCCTTTGGTTTAAACATAAACCTCACCCAGCTTCTGATGCAAAACATAGCAAACTTTGTAAAAATTTTCATAATCACCTTTCCAAATTAGACTTTACCATAGATTAAAAAGTTGCAAAAGTGCCTATTTTTTTTCTGGGCGTTCCCCCCTGTCATTTTTAAAAAAAATGCCAGGGGGTCAGGCTTTCCGCACTTCGCCGCCTGGCGGCTCATCCCTCCACTTCGTTCCGGGACTGCGGCCTGCCGCCGCAGGTGCTCCAATCCTTAACGCAAAGTTTAAAAAAGAAAAAGCCTTTTTTCACCAAAAAAAATAAAAGCTCCCGCCAGAAATCCCTCGCCTCATGCAAAAAAAATACCCAGCAATCCCTTTTCGAAAGATTTGCTGCATTACAAAAGCAGCTTAGCCGGCCGTGAAAGGGCTTGGTGCCACTTAGTGGCACTGGAGCGAAGCGAAACCCTGGAAGGACCGTTTAACAAAAGGCGGTATGCTTCAAAATAAAAAAAATCAGGGAAAAATCTTCCATAATTTCCATTGAAAAAAAACTTTCATAGTGTGATAATTGCCCATTATGAGTAAATATATCCTGGTAACCAGTGGCGTTTGTTCCGGTTTGGGCAAGGGCGTTGCAGCAAGTACAATCGGCAGTCTTCTTGAATGCAGCGGACTTAAAGTCGCAATGATGAAGTGTGATCCTTACATAAATGTTGATGCCGGAAATATTTCTCCCTATCAGCATGGCGAAGTTTTCGTTACAGAGGACGGGGCAGAAACAGATCTGGACATGGGAAACTTTTCGCGTTTTACAAAAACCCGTCTTACCAGTGCCAACTGCATTTCTATTGGAAAAATTTACGAAAATGTTATCAGAAACGAAAGGGCCGGCCGCTATAACGGCAGAACGGTTCAGGTTATTCCCCACATTACGGATGAAATTAAACGCTGCATTCGTAAACTGGGGGCTTCAAGCGGTGCCGATGTCGTAATTGTAGAAATCGGTGGCACTGTTGGCGACATAGAAGCTTTGCCTTACCTTGAAGCGGCAAGACAGCTTTTGCGCGAATTTGGCAAAGAAAATTCTATGAGCATCCATTTGACACTCATTCCAGTTATTACTGGTGACGAATTAAAATCAAAACCGACTCAAACTTCTGTAAAGCAGCTGCAAACTGTTGGCATCCAGCCAGACATTTTAATTTGCCGTTGCCAAGCTAATGTAGAAGACGGCATGAAGAAAAAAATTGCCCGCTTTTGCAACGTAAGCCCTGACTGCGTTTTTGTTTCGCCGGATGTTGAAAAGTCCATCTACGAGCTGCCAGTCATTTTCCACCAGGAAGGTTTGGACGAAAAAGTCACAGAAAAATTAAAGTTAGGCAAAAGGTCATGCGAAATTCGCGAATGGCAGGATTTTCTTTACAAGTTAAACAATCCGCAAAAGTCTTTAACAATAGCCATGGTTGGAAAAAAGGACTATCTTGACGACTGCTACAAGTCTGTTCAGGAATCGCTTTTCCACGCTGCGGTTACCGGCAACAATGCAAAAATCCAGATTAAAAAAATCGACGCAGAAACCTTGGAAAAAACTGACGACTTTGCACAATATTTTTCTGACGCAGACGGCATTGTCATTCCAGGCAACTATGGTCAGAGAGGTTTTTTGGGTTTACTGAAAACGGTTCAGTATGCGCGCATAAATAAAATTCCATACCTTGGAATTGATTTGGGCATGCAGCTTATGGCTATTGAAACTGCCCGAAATTTGATTGGCTGGGAAGATGCAGATTCTACGGAATTTATCCAGAACTGTGCACATGCAATTATTTGTCTGCCGGAAGAAGAAACATGCCCTTCCGCTTCCGTCATGAAGCTGGGAGAATCTTCCATTGATGTCTGTGAAGGTTCAAAACTTTATTCCATTTACAATTCCACAAAAATCATGGAACGCCACCGGTCAAAATATACCTTTGACCGCCGCTACACTTCTCAAATACAGGAACACGGTCTTTTCATTTCTGCAAAGTCAGCCGCTGACGGCCAGACAGAAGCTTTTGAATGGAAAAATCATCCCTGGGGAATCGGCGTTCAGTATCACCCTGAATTTGTCAGCCGCCCTTCAAGTCCACATCCGCTTTTTACCGCTTTTGTAAAGGCGTCTTTGGAAAACAAAAAATCTTGAGTTTATGGAGGAAAGATGGCAAAGAAAAAAAATCCATTTCTAAAAAAAACTTTTCTAATTTACGCTTCAATTTTTTTGCCTCTGCTTTTCTCTTGTTCAATCAAGTACGAAAATGAAGTTTCCGCCAGCGAAAGCAATCCTGAACTTACCTTCACAAATGCGACCTTTTACCGCTACGAAAACAATCAATTAAAAATCCAGCTTACTTCTTCCCTTATAGAACAATACAAAAGTGATCTTTCTTTTGCCCAGGATGCAGTTTTTTCTTCTTGGGACAAAGACGGCCAGCTGGACACAAGCGGTTCCTGCAAAATTCTTTCCATGGACACCCGAAAAGAAGTCTACACTTTTTTAAATGACATTCAGATTGAAAGTCAGTCAAATGCCATTACCCTTACCGCAGACGCCCTTCGCTGGAACGGCAAAACGGAACAACTCACTTCAAACCGTGACACTCCCGTTTTTATCAGTAAGGATGACATGACCATCAGCGGCTTAGGCTTTTCGGCAAGTGCTGTTTCAAAAAGCTACTCTTTTGCTTCTCAAATTTCAGGTGAGATTTTCACAAATGATGGCAGCGAAAGTGAACCCCAAAATGAAAATATGACCAGCGAGGATTTCATGCAATGATAAACAACAAAAATCTTTTGAAAAAAATATTAGTAATTTCCCTCACTTTTTTTTCTTTCAGCCTTTATGCTGAAAATATAAAATTTTCTACGGATTCAATGACTGGTTCCATTTCAAGCAAAAACAATACAACCATTCTAAAGGGGAACGCAAAAGTCATTACAGATTCCATAGAAATTTCTGCAGACGAAATTCAAATCTCCGGGGAAAATTACCGCTACATCAAAGCCACTGGGAATGTCAGCGGCTCAAGCGATTCCTTTGATTTTACATGCGGACTTTTAACATACGATCAGACAACAAAAAAAGCAAATTTACAAAATGACGTTACCTTAGTTGATGAAGAAAATAACGTTCGTGCCCAGGCAGAAATAATTGAATACAACCAGGAAACAGAAATCGCGGTCATGCAAATTTCAGTAAACATTCAACAGGACGAAAACACATGTCTTGCTTCCTACGCCATTTACCGCAAAAAAGACCAGATGCTGGACTTATCCGGCAACCCCAACATAAAACAAAAGGACGACATTTTCCGCGCCCAGCAAATTTCTTTAAACCTTAACACTCAACAAATCACATTAGACGGTCGTGTCCGCGGTTCCGTAAACACAGACTCATCTTCCGGAGAAAAAAATGAAGAAAAAAAATAAAAACCTTACTGATTATGAAAGTGGGAATGGTTACGAAAATGGTACTTCTAATGAAATGAAGATGGGCGGTTACGAAACAAACGCCTCTCCTTTGAAAGCCGGCACTGGTTACGAAACAAATGACGCTCCTTCGAAAGATGCCACAGGTTACGAAAGAAGTGCCGCTCCTTCGAAAGCCACCCCATCCCCAGACGACTTCCCCACATACAAAAATCCCGTCCACGAACAGGCCCAAAGCCAGACCAATGTCCAGACTTCCCAGACCGCCCCTGATTCTGCCCTTCGCATTGCCTCTCTTTACAAAAACTTCGGTCGAAAGCGCGTCGTTCAGGGCATAGACTTTACCATGCACGTAGGCGAAGTCCTTGGACTTTTAGGACCAAACGGTTCAGGCAAAACCACCACATTTTATATGATAGTCGGATTTTACAAACCTACATCCGGCGAAGTTTTTCTTAACAATCAGCGCATCACAAAACTGCCAATGTACAAGCGAGCCCGCCTGGGCATTTCCTATCTTCCCCAGGAACCGTCAGTTTTTAGAAAACTCACAGTTGAAGAAAACATCTGGTCCATTTTGGAAACAAGGCACGATCTTTCCAAAGCCCAGAAAAAAGCCCAGCTTGAGGATTTAATCGAAGAATTCCAGATAGGCCGCATTAGAAAACAGCAAGCCTACACCCTTTCGGGTGGAGAACGCCGCCGCACAGAAATTGCCCGCTCCCTAGCCATAGAACCAAAGTTTCTGCTGCTGGACGAACCATTCGCCGGCATTGACCCAATCGCAGTCGCTGACATCAAAGAAATAATCCGCCATCTTTCCAAAAGAGGCATAGGCGTTTTAATCACAGACCACAACGTCCGCGACACTTTGGAAATCACCGATCGCGCCATCATCATTTCAAACGGCCAGGTCGTAGTGGAAGGTCAAAAAGACGACATTCTCAAATCCGAAAAAGCCCGTGAAATTTACCTGGGCAAAGATTTTGACATGTAATTTTGATTTTCCGAATTTCACATGCAGAACTTTAGTCTTCCCACAAAAAAGTGTCTGCCCTAAAATCAATCAATTTAAAAAAAATAAAGCCGCCCTTGTTAAATAAGAGCGGCTAAAAGCTCAAAAACTGACAGCCAATTACTCAGCAGCAGGAGCTTCTTCACTAGCAGGGCTTGCAAGAGCAGCTGCCTTCTTAGCAGCACGTGCTTCAGCCTGTGCCTTGTTCTTCAAGTTAGCTTTGCAAAATTTACAAATCTTAACTTTTTTGCCTTCAACATCCTGTTCGTACAAAATCTTGATCTGGCTAGCACCACAAATAGCGCAAGTTCCACGGCCGTGGTTAATATCGTTACGGACACCAGTTCCGCGATGTGACTTAGACATTGCTTACTCCTTATCAGCAGCTGCAGCTTCTTTTTTAGCAGCAGGCTTTTTTGCTGTTTTAGCTGGCTTAGCCTTTGCATCTCCCTTAGTTCCGTCAGCATCAGGATCAGGAAGCTTGTAATCTACCAATTCAAGGATAACTACTTCAGCAGCATCACCCTGGCGGAATCCCATCTTAAGAACACGTGTGTAACCACCATTGCGATCTTTCATACGTGGGCCAATTTCTGTGAACAATTTGTTCAAGATTTTTGCATCAGCAATATACTTAGCAACGATTCTTCTGTTGTGTACAGAATCCACCTTTGCACGTGTAATAAGTTTTTCAGCAGCGCGTCTTACTTCCAAAGCCTTAGACTTTGTAGTTGTAACTCTTTCGTATCTAAAAAGAGAAGTTACCATGTTGCGTGACATTGCACGACGGTGTGCTGTTGTACGTGAAAGCGGATTAAATCCATTCTTGTGATTCATTCGGTTTCGTCCTTATGGTTACGGAAATTTACATCTCTCAAATGAGTGTAGTCTGTCATTCCAAGACTCAAGCCTCTTTCTTCAAGCTTAGCCTTAATTTCTTCCAAGCTCTTTTTACCGAAGTTTCTAGTCTTAGTAATGTCTTCTTCCGTTTTCTTTGTTAATTCACCAATTGTGTGAATGTTTGCAGTTTTAAGACAATTTGAACTGCGTACTGAAAGTTCAAGTTCATCAACAGATGTATTCAAAATCATCTGGATTCTCTCATCACCTTCGTCATTATCGTCGCTATTGCCAACAGTGCTTTCATCAAAGTTAACAAAAATTGCAAAATATTCTTTAGCAATCTTAGCAGCTTCTCCCAAAGCGTCTTCCGGTTTAATAGTGCCATCAGTCCAAATTTCAAGGATCAGTTTGTCATAGTCGTTACGCTGACCTACGCGGCAAGGTTCGATTGAATATTTAGCCTTTGGTACAGGAGTAAAAATACAGTCCATCGGAATTGTACCAACAACTTCAATGTAATGTTCATTTACTTCAGCTGGAACATAACCACGTCCCAAATCGACCTGAACCTCAAATTCAACATGACAGCCTTCCATCATAGTAAAGACATCAAGTCCCTTCGTCATGATTTCAAGCTGGCCTTCTTTTTCAAAGTCGTCACTTTTTACAGTACCTGGACCTGTGAATTCGAAGACAAATGTGTCCTGCTCAACGTCCCGCGGCAAGCGCAAACGAATCTGTTTTAAGCTGTTCAAGACTTCCAATGTATCTTCAGAAATATTTGGAATAGTCTCAAATTCACTGGAAATTACATGAGGAACACTGTTTGCATCATATGAAGTAATTCTAACTGAAGAAATAGCATATCCCTGAATAGAAGAAAGTAACACCCGACGGAGAGTATTTCCGATTGTGGTACCAAATCCCGGTTCAAAAGGATAAGCTGTGAACTTTCCATAATTAGGATTATCATCAAGGTGCTCAAATGTAATATTTTTTGGTTTTTTAAAACCTTTAAGCAGATTTTTGCGAGCCATCTGAACTCCTATAAATTCGAATTAAACTCAAAAGAGCAATTCTTTTTTCTGATTAAGCTCTGCAACACCAGTCAAGCATCACTGCTTCAACCAATGCCAGAATCAACTCATCAAACCTGTAAATACTGATTTCAGTTTTGCCAGGTTCACCACAGCCATTTTTTCAACTTTGCTTTGTTCTGAACTTGATTCAAATTCAGAACTTCCACAAAAATTGAAACAAATTACATACGGCGTGTCTTGCGTGGGCGGCATCCATTGTGTGGGATAGGTGTTACATCAGAAATTGATTTTACCTTGAGTCCCAAAGTGCCCAAAACACGAATTGCGTTTTCACGACCCATTCCAGGTCCCTTAACGTAAACATGTACTTCACGAAGACCATAAGAAGCCGCACGCTGAACTGCCTGTTCAGCAACTGACTGTGCAGCAAATGGAGTTGATTTCTTTGCTCCGCGTAATCCCAGTCCACCAGATGAAGCCCAAGAAAGTGCATTTCCCCTGAGGTCTGTAATTGTTACAATAGTGTTGTTGAAAGTTGCCTGAATGTAGACATTTCCTTCGTAAACACTCTTCTTCTCTTTTCTCTTTTTCTGTACTGCCATTACTTAACCTCCGCTTAAGCCTTCTTCTTGTTAGCAACGGTCTTCTTTTTACCCTTGCGTGTGCGAGAATTAGTGCGAGTGCGCTGGCCACGTACAGGAAGCCCCTTACGATGGCGAGTACCACGATAACTTCCAATATCGATAAGACGCTTAATATTCAAACCGATTTCTGTTCTTAAGTGTCCTTCTGTCTTGTAGTTTTCATCAATGTACTTACGGATCTTGTTAAGATCATCTTCAGTCAAATCGTTAAGCATAGCATCTGGATTAACTTTTGTTTCTTCACAGATTTTATTAGCTGCTGAACGACCAATTCCGTAAACATAAGTCAATGCAATATTGACGTGCTTGTTAGGGAGGTCAACTCCCGAAATTCGAGCCATCAGTTACTCCTCATCCCTGTCTCTGCTTGTGCTTAGGATTTTCACAGATAATACGAACGATGCCGTGTCTTCTGATTACCTTGCACTTGTCGCAGATGGGTTTTACGCTAGTGCGTACTTTCATAAAAGTCCCCCTGAAAATATGGATACCAAAATCAAACCATGGCAGTTCGCTATGAACTACAGCTTGATTCCCATTCAAAATGGCTGAAATCAATCAGCCGGCCTTTTCAAATGGTGGGAAAGTATACCACAATTTTCTAAACTTATTCTAGACCTAATCAAGATTTTACCAATATTTTAAAGCTATTATTAACGAGAGCCAAAAATGACTCTCGTTACAAGCACAAACAGCTTTTACTAAAGGCTTCTTGATTTAATACCCTTCTTTGTAAATCCATCATGGTGATGCATCTTAAGAAGAGCTTCAACCTGTGACATTGTGTCCAAATCAACACCAACAAGAATCAACAGAGAGGTTCCGCCCATCAGCATAGAAACTGAAGATGGGAACTTGAATACAATCTGTATAACTGTTGGCAATACTGCTATAACAGCCAGGAACAATGAACCAGGAAGAATCAGACGGTTTAAAACCCTCTGTAAATATTCTTCAGTTTTGTCAGTTCTAATACCAGGAATAGAACCACCGTTTTCACGGATATTCTTAGCAATTTCAGTAGGGTTCAGGGTAACCTGAGTGTAGAAGTAAGCAAAGAATATAATCAACAAAACTTCGATTACGTTATACCAAACTCCTGTTGGACTAAGCCATCTGGCCAATGTTGACAGCCAGGTAACATTAGAAGCAAGAGAGTTAGCAATCTGCAACGGGAATGTCAAGAATGCACTTGCAAAGATGATTGGGATTACTCCAGAAGGATTAATCTTAAATGGAATGTATGTACTCTGTCCGCCGTACATTTTGCGGCCAACTACGCGCTTAGCATAGTGAACCGGAATCTTGCGTTCGCCCTGCTGTTCGTAAACAACAAGAGCAAGAATTACAACGAAGAGTGCAAGAGCAACAATTACGAATACAACGTTGATGCTGCCATCCTGTACCATCTTTATCAATTCCCAAATTGCGCTTGGAATGCGTGCTACAATACCAGCAAAGATAATCATAGAAATACCATTGCCAATACCGTGTGCAGTAATCTGATCTCCAAGCCATACAGTAATCATAGAACCTGTGGTTACTGTAAGGATGAAAATCACATTAAAATAGACTTGGTTATCAAAAATGATTGTACCAGGGACTGACTGGTTTACAGACTTTGCATAAACTGTGAGGGCTAATGCCTGAATGATACAAACGAAAATTGTACCAACTCTAGTCCATGCCTGAACTTTCTGCTGACCGCCATCTTCCTGAGCAATTCTCTTGAGAGCCGGGAAAATTACAAGTGCGAGCTGCAAGATAATCTGTGTTGAAATGTAAGGCATTACACCAAGCATCAATACAGAAAATCTTTCAAAAGCTCCACCTGCAAAGAAGTCCATATAACTGGCAAACGCATTCTCAGCACTAGTTGCAAATGTATTGAAGTAGTGAACTAACTTGGTAGCATCAATTCCAGGAATTGTTAAAACACTTCCCAGACGAAAAACTGCGAGAATGAACAAAGTAAAAAACATACGATTGCGCAAATCCTTAACTTTGAACATATTTACTACTGCATTGTTTGCCATATTTTACTCCGCTACCTTTTTAATTATTTAGCCTCAGCCTTAACTGTTACTGAACCACCAGCCTTTTCTACCTTTTCTTTTGCAGAAGCAGAAATCTTGTCTACATTAACAGTAAGTTTCTTTGTGATTTCGCCATCACCAAGTACCTTAATAAGAGAATCCTTTTTAAGAAGTCCCTTAGCAGTAAGTGATTCGCGATCTACAGTTTCACCATCAGAATACTTTGCATCCAATTCTCTAAGATTGATTGTAAAATATTCCTTTTTAAATGGGGCGTTTGAAAAACCACGGTGAGCAATGCGACGATACAAAGGCATCTGACCGCCTTCAAATCCTACATAAGGTCCACTCTTTCCAGAGCGAGACTGCTGACCTTTATTTCCCTTACCTGCTGTTGTTCCCAGTCCAGAAGAAGAACCACGACCAACACGCTTTGGCTTTACATTTGCACCCTCAGGGGCATTCAAGTTAAAATCTGCCATTAGTTGATCTCCTCTACTTTTACAAGGTGAGCAACAGCAGCAACCATACCCTGAATTGCAGGAGTTGCTTCCTGTTCTACAACGGAATGAAGCTTTTTAAGACCCAAGCTACGAACTGTAGCTTTCTTAGCAGGCTTCTGACCAATTGTGCTCTTTACGAGTTCAATGCGTAATTTCTTTGCCATGATCAGCCCCACATATCATTAAGAGTCTTACCACGGTTCTTAGCTACTTCACGTGCATTCATCAATTCAGCGATTGCATTGAAAGTTGCGCGAACAACATTGATTGAAGTTCTTGAACCCTGTGACTTTGAAATTACATCTGTAATTCCAGCTGCATCCATAACTGCACGAACTGGACCACCGGCAATAATACCAGTACCAGGACAAGCAGGCTTTAACAATACAGAAGAAGACTTGTACTTACCAATCATTTCGTGTGGTAAAGTACCATTCTTCATTGGAAGAGTAATCATATTAGCCTTAGCCTTATCAATACTCTTTCTGATTGCATCTGTTACATCATTTGCTTTACCGAATCCGTAGCCAATGCGACCCTTCTGATCGCCTACAACTGTAAGAGCAGAGAAAGACATTCTGCGTCCACCCTTTACAGTCTTAGAGTTACGATTCAGCTTAACCAGCTTTTCTACGAATTCATCAGCAGGTTTTCTATCAACATTTTTTGAGTGTTCCATAACCTCTCCTAGAATTCAATTCCGGCTTTGCGAACTCCATCAGCGAGAGCCTTTACAACTCCGTGATAGAGATAACCATTACGATCGAATACTACTTTTGTAATATTCTTATCCTTAAGACGTCCACCCAATGCTTCACCAAGTTTAGCACCACTTTCTACATTGGCCTTGAGAGAAATAAATTCCTTTTCCATTGTAGAAATAGAAGCAAGAGTTTTGCCTTCATCATCATTAATTACCTGTACGTAAATATTACGACCACTTCTGAAAACTGTCATACGTGGGCGTTCAGCAGTACCGTATACTGTTTTACGGATGTGAATCTTTCTGTGCAGGCGCTTTCTGTTCTTATCATTAAGTTTCTTCAACATATCAATTCACCCTTATTTTACACCAGTCTTGCCGACTTTACGTCTGATAACTTCAGTTTCATAGCGAATACCCTTTCCTTTGTAAGGTTCAGGTTTTCTAAGCTTACGAATCTGAGATGCAAATTCACCAACAAGCTGCTTGTCCATACCAGTAATTGTAATTTTACCGTTCTGGTCAGCAACAACTGTAAGTCCCTCAGGAATAGAAGCAATAAATTCAGATGAATAACCAAGATTCATAACCAATTCCTTGCCCTTAACTTCTGCACGGTAACCTACACCTGTGATGAGAAGTGACTTTGTAAACTGTTCGTTAACACCAACAACCATGTTGTGGATGATTGAACGATACAAACCGTGAGCTGCAGAAGCAGCCTTTGTTTCGTTAACAGGATTTACAAGTACTTCTGTACCTTTTACTTCAACTGTTACAAGGTTATTAAATGTTGATTTCAACTCACCCTTTGGGCCTTTTACTGTGATGTTATTTCCATCAACAGTTACAGTGACACCAGCTGGGATAGTAACAGGAAGCTTTCCAATCTTAGATGCCATATTTTTCTCCTATTACCATACTGTGCAAATCAACTCGCCGCCAACCATCTTTTCAGATGCTTTTTTGCCAGTTGTTACACCGCTTGATGTTGAAACAATTAATGTACCATAGCCATTGTAGACACGTGGTAAATCCTTGTAACCAGAATAAACACGACGACCAGGTGTTGAAAGTCTCTTCATTCCGTGGATGATTGAATTGTTCAAATCATCATACTTCAAGAAGATTCTGATAATACTGTGTCCGTCATCATTCTGAACTTTTTTGAAATTCTTAATAAATCCCTCAGTCTTGAGGATCTTTACAATTTCCAGTTTCATCTTAGAAGTAGGAACATCTACTTTTTCGTGACCGGCTTTTGCCGCATTCTGGACTTTTGCAAGCATATCTGCGATTGGGTCTGAAGCTGCCATTTCTATCCTCCTGCCACTACCAAGATGACTTTGTGACGCCTGGTAAGAGGCCTTCACCTGCTAATTTGCGGAAACAAATACGACAAATCTTGTACTTGCGCAAATATCCGTGTGGACGGCCACAAATCTGACATCTGTTATAGCGTCTTGTGCTATATTTAGGTGTTCTTGCCGCCTTGATAACCATTGATTTCTTTGCCATGAACTTCTTCCTTACTTTCTAAAAGGCATATTGAACTTTGTCAAAAGTGCGCGAGCTTCATTATCAGTCTTTGCACTTGTAACAATACTGATGTTCATTCCAGAAATCTTAACGATTTTATCAAAGTCGATTTCCGGGAAGATAATCTGTTCTGTAATACCAAGAGAGAAGTTTCCGTGTCCATCAAAGCCAGTAGCCTTGATACCGCGGAAATCCTTTACACGTGGGAGCGCAACGTTGATAAGACGGTCGAGGAATTCATACATAATGTTTCCACGAAGTGTTACCATTGCACCCACTTCATTGCCTTCACGAAGTTTGAAGTTTGCAATACTTTTCTTTGCTCTTGTCTTAACAGCTTTCTGGCCGGTAATCTGAGTGAGATCTGTAACTGCAGCATCAAGGAGTTTCTTATTCGTGAGAGCTTCACCAACACCCATGCTTACAACTACCTTTTTGATAGCTGGAATCTGCATCGTAGATGTATAACCGAGTTCTTTGAAGAGCTCAGGGGCGATTGTTTCCTTATAGACTTTCTTAAGCCGTGGTACGTAATTTTCCATTACAGCGTTTCTCCACACTTGCGGCAAACACGAATTTTCTTGTCGCCGTCAAGCTTGTAACCAATTCTTGTAGGACCGCATTTTTTACATACGATTGCTACATTTGAAATATCCAGAGGAGCTTCAACTTCGGCGATACCGCCTGCATCCTGCTGGGATCTTCTCTTCATTGCCTTCTTTACAATGTTTGCGCCACCAACAATTACGCGTGTTTTTTCACCCTTAGTGAAAACACGTACAACTGTTCCGCGCTTACCCTTGTCTTTTCCAGCAATAATTTCAACATTGTCATCCTTGCGGATTTTTGTCTTCACTGCCATATTGGGACAACTCCTTAGAGTACTTCCGGAGCAAGTGAAATGATTTTCATATAATCCATATCACGAAGCTCACGAGCTACAGGTCCAAAAATACGTTTTCCCTTAGGGTTCTTATCTGCATCAACAATAACGCATGCGTTATCATCAAAGCGGATGTAAGTTCCATCAGGACGGCGGTATTCCTTTGCAACGCGAACGATTACTGCCTTCTGTACTGAACCTTCTTTGATTGTAGATGTAGGAATTGCTTCCTTAACAGCTACCACTACAATGTCACCAATACCAGCATAACGGCGGTGTGAACCACCAAGTACCTTAATAACCTGAACTAATTTAGCTCCAGAGTTATCGGCAACAGTCAATTTAGATTGCATCTGCAGCATAATTTAACTCCTCAAGCTTATTTAGCTCTCTCGATTACTGCATCGAGGCGCCAGCACTTATCTTTGCTGATTGGACTACATTCCACGATGCGAACAGTATCTCCAATATGAGCATCATTGTTTTCATCGTGAGCCTTACACTTCTTTGTCCGTGTGACATATTTTTTGTAAAGGCGGTCCATTTTCTTTGTATCGATAGAAACAACGATAGTTTTATCCATCTTATCACTAATGACGATACCTACGAATGAACGTTTTGCAGCCTTTGTCTGCTTTGTCTGTTCTTCCACGGGTCAGCTCCTAGTTTTTTGCAGCAATAGCTTCAGCAGCAGCACTTCTGAATTTTGCCAGATCCTGCTGATGAATAAGTGTATTCAAGCGTGCGATTTCACGACGCATTGTACGCTTCTGCATTGGGTTATCTACATGGCCAATAATTGCCTGAAAGCGAAGGTCCATGTACTTCTTCTTAAGGTCATCGCGCTTTGCAACGAGTTCATCATAAGAAAGACTTTTGTCATTCTTTTTCTTTGAATCAGCCATCTCTTACTCCTACTCAATTGTTGGGCGAATTGCCACTTTTGTTTTGATTGGAAGCTTACTTGCAGCAAGAGTCATAGCTTTTACAGCGAGGCTCTTATCTACGCCACCAACTTCAAATAAAATCATACCAGGTTTGATTACAGCAGCCCAGAATTCTGGAGCACCCTTACCTTTACCCATACGAGTATCAGCAGGTTTCTTAGAAACAGGCTTATCTGGGAACACACGTGTCCACATCTGTCCCTGACGATTTATACAACGGTTAATTGCAACACGGGCAGCTTCAATGTGTCTAGCAGAGAGCCAAACAGGTTCCATAGCAACAAGTGCTACTTCACCAAAATCAACGAAGTTGTTACGTGTAGCGTTTCCCTTTGGACGACCGCGCTGTACTTTGCGGTGTGCTACTCTTTTTGGACTAAGCATTTTCTACTTTTCCTTCCTCTGATTTTGGAGCACGATTTGGCTTACGGCTGTCACGACGTGGCTTTCTTACAACTTCACCAGCATCTTCTTTTGAATCATGACCGTAGTTCATTCCATTGAAAACCCATACTTTAATACCGATTTTTCCGTATGTTGTATGTGCTTCAAATGTTCCATAGTCGATATCAGCACGAAGAGTGTGGAGAGGAACACGTCCTTCCTTGTGCTCTTCAGAGCGCTTCATTTCTGCACCACCAAGACGTCCTGAAAGACGAACCTTGATTCCCTGAGCGCCATTCTTCATAGCCATAGCTGTTGACTGCTTAAGAGCCTTCTTGAAAGAACCTCTTCCTGAAAGCTGGCGACCAATATTCTGTGCAATAAGTGATGCATTAATTTCCGGCTTCTTAACTTCCTTGATTTTAATCTGAACCTTAGAAGTAAGCTGCTTCTGAATATCAACACTAATTTTTTCGATTGTAGCACCCTTAACACCGATGATAACACCAGGACGAGCTGTGTGAATAACGATTGTAACACGCTGTGGGTGGCGTACAATTTCTATTTCTGCAATGTCTGCGTTCTTACATTCTGGAAGTTCACTAACAATCTTGCGAATCTTCATGTCTTCAAGGAAGTAATCTGCATAGTCGCGAGGACTTGCATACCAACGAGACTGCCATGTTTTGTTTACGCCAAGGCGCAAACCGATAGGATTAACTTTCTGACCCATTATTTTCCCGCCTTTTCGTCAACTACAACTGTGATATGACACATACGCTTAAGCAACTGGTCAGCACGGCCACGACCGCGGAACCAAACTCTCTTTAATCTAGGACCTTCGTCGACACGAATTTCCTTAACGTAGAGCATATCTTCATCAAGTTTCTTGTTCACATTAAGAGCATTTGCTACAGCAGACTTAAGAGTACCGCTGATTAAACTTGCGCCCTTCTGAGGCATATTTTCAAGAATTGCAAGTGCGTCAGAGCAAGACTTGTGCTTAACAACATTAGCTACAGGACGAACCTTTGTAGGAGATGCAATTAAGAACTTTGTTACTGCTTTGTAACCTTTGTTTTCTGCCATTGTCTACCTCCTATTATTTCTTTGCAGCTTTGTCGCCGCCATGACCCTTAAATGTACGAGTAGCAGCAAATTCACCAAGCTTGTGACCTACTAAGTTTTCTGTTACATATACAGGAATCCATGACTTTCCATTATGAACTGAAATAGTATTTCCAACCATTTCAGGAATAATTGTAGAGCAGCGGGAATAAGTCTTAATAATCTTCTTATCAGCTGCTGAAGCTTTATTCATTTCGATAACCTTTTTATAGAGTGATTTTTCTACAAAAGGGCCTTTCTTAACTGATCTTGACACGATTATCTCCTATCCTACTTCTTACGATGGCTAATAATGAAACGCTCAGTTGTCTTTCTCTTGTTGCGAGTCTTGTAACCACGACAAGGCTGTCCCCAAGGAGTAACTGGCTGATGTCCCTTACCAGCACCTTCACCACCACCAAGAGGGTGATCTACTGGGTTCATAGCCATACCACGAACTGTTGGGCGGATACCGCGCCATCTGTTACGACCAGCTTTACCGAGCTTTGTATTCATACGTTCTTCGTTACCAACAATACCAATTGTTGCATAACATTTACCGTTGATACGTCTCATTTCACCTGATGGAAGACGAACACTTACATATTCACCTTCTTTACCAGCAACCTGTGCACCTGCACCAGCTGAGCGAACAAGCTGTCCACCGCGACCGAGTGTAAGTTCAATGTTGTGGATTGTGAAACCTACAGGAATTGCAGAAAGTGGAAGTGCATTTCCAACTGTTGGAGTTGCATTTTCACCTGACAAAATCTTCTGTCCTACTGTAAGACCCTTTGGAGCAATAATGTAGCGCTTTTCACCATCAGCATATGCAATCAATGCAATGTCTGCACTGCGGAATGGATCATATTCAATAGTCTTAACAGTTCCAGGAATACCGTGCTTGTTTCTCTTGAAATCAATTTCACGATACTTTCTTTTATGACCGCCACCCTGATGACGTACAGAAATACGTCCGCCAGCTCCACGACCACCATTTGATTTGCGGCCTGAAGTCAAAGACTTTTCGGGTTTATCGGCTGTCAACTGGTCACGAATCAAATCAACGCGACCACGTGTACCTTTTGAATAAGGTTTATATATCTTAAGAGCCATATGGTTCCCCTTCTAATAACTGCCTAAAGGCTTAGACGCCTTCAAACACCTTGATTGTTTCGCCAGGAGCAAGCTTAACGATTGCTTTCTTGTAACTGGCAGTTCTTCCAGGCTTAGCACGAAGGCGCTTAATTTTGCCCAGAACGTTTACTGTTGTACAGTCAACGACCTTTACATTAAAAAGCTTTCGTACAGCTTCCTTAATCTGAGTCTTTGTAGCAGATGAATCTACAATGAATGTATATTTGTTCTGCTCACGAAGTGCTGTCGCTTTTTCTGAAAGAACAGGTTCAATAAGAACATCTTCGAAGTTCATTATTTAGCCTCCTTTTCAGCATAGAATTCAGAAAGATTCTTTGCAGCACCTTCAAGTAAAACAATCTTTCTTCCGTAGAAGAGATCATGTGCACGAAGGCGGTTATATGAAAGGAAATAAACATTTGGAAGATTTTTTCCAGCGCGGCGAATGAGAGCATCGTCATTTGCAAGAATAACAACCGTGCGTTCATCTTTTGCAAAGTTGTTAAGAATCTTTACCAAATCCTTTGTTTTTCCACTTTCTACAGTGAAGTCTTCAACTACTACGAGTCTGTCTGCCTGAGCCTGAAGACTCAAGATTGACTTCATTGCAAGACGCTTTTCTTTCTTTGGAATTGCATAGCTGTAATCGCGTGGCTTAGGTCCAAAAATTGTTCCTCCGCCAACTGTAATTGGTGATTTTTTATCACCACGACGTGCATTACCAGTACCCTTCTGTTTGTAAGGCTTAGCATTGCTGCCATGTACTTCAGAACGAGTCTTTGTACAAGCTGTTCCTACACGCTTATTAGCTAATTCGTTTGTGATGGCATAATAGATTACATCTTCGTTGACTGGGAGTCCGAAAACTTTATCATCAAGATTAATAGTCCTGAGTTCTTTACCATCGATTGAATAGACTTTCTTTTCCATAAAACTATTCCTCGACCTTATTTCTTAACTGCAGCTTTAACGATAAGTGTTGCATCTTTTACCCCAGGTAC
>CAVCWN010000258.1:0-11577 GCA_963605975.1 Desulfovibrionaceae bacterium
CATCTCTTTCGTAAACAAGGGCCGCTTTTGGAAAGAAGCACATCTTTCGTAAACAGGCACCGCTTTTGGAAAGAAGCACATCTTTCGTAAACAGACACCGCTTTTGGAAAGAAACATCTATTTCGTAAACAAGCCCCGCTTTCACAAACAATCACCCTATTCGTAAACAGGCGCCGCTTTCGTAAAGAAACGTCCATTTTGTAAACAGCCCCCGCTTCCACAAACAATCATACTATTCGTAAACAAGCACCTTTTTCGTAAACAGACACCGCTTTTGGAAAGAAACATCTATTTCGTAAACAAGCGCCGCTTTTGAAAAGCAGAACATCTTTCGTAAAGCAGCCACCCATACCGCGGTCACTTTACGAAAGATGTATTTCTTTTGGGAAGGAGCACCTGTTTCGTAAACAGCCCCCTTTTCAGTAGAAACACCCCCTTCGCAAACAGGGCCACCCATCCATCAAATTTCTTCCGCCTTCAAAACAAACATCTTGATTCCTTCGCTGGAAAACTTTTGCTTAATGGCTTTGATTACTTTTTTTATAGTATCCAAATCCTTGTCTTCAACATAAGAAATCAAAATGAAATTTGTTTCAGGCCAGGTAGTGGTACCCATTTTGCGGTCATCACCTCCCCTGCCATAAACTAAAGGTATTGTTGAATAGTAAATGTTTGGAATGTAATTTTCCAAAGCTTCAGTTATGTCTTCTTCAACAGATTTGTTTGAAAAAATTTCTACTCTGTACATATTACAAGTCCTTTTTTTCAGAATCATTTTTTGCAGAGCCAGGCATAGATGGATTTGCCTTTGCTTCTACCAGGCCGCTTTGACCTTCAATAGAAATCATCTTGTTTTTTCTGCGCTTGGAATTTTTATTCATTACAAGTGAGTAAAGAACAGGTATGAAGAAAAGTGTGATGAATGTAGAAGATGTTAAACCACCTACAACCGCTACACCGATTGGCTGAACCATGCCCGCACTGCCGCTTGTTGTAAAACACATAGGCAGCATACCCAGGATTGTAGTAAGTGTTGTCATCAAAACCGGGCGCAAACGGCTGGAACCAGCTTCGTAACAAGCCTGCCTCATTTCAACTCCTCGGTCAACAAGAAGGTTTGTATAGTCAACAAGAATAATACCGTTGTTTACAACAATACCTACCAGCATAATCAAACCGATTGCAGACAAAAGTGAAAATGGCTGACCAGAAATTTTATAAATGCCAACAACACCTATTGCCAGGAATGGAATGGTCATCAAGTTGATAAGTGGAGCTTTAAAGCTTTCGTAAGTTGCAGCCATTACTCCGAATACCAGAAGAATTGCAAGCAAAATAATCTTTATGTAAACAATACTCTGTGTTTTCATTTCAGCAGCTGAACCTTCGTAAGAAACGCTCACTCCATCTGGAATAATAAAACTTTCTGCAACGCCCTGCTTGATTTCATTTTCTATATCAGACACACCGCGCTTTTCGTTAAGGTTGCTTGCAGTTACGTGAACAATTCTTGTCCTGTTTTCATGATTGATTGAAACAGGGCCCAAACCTTTTTTCACAGAAGCAAAGTTGGACACAGGCACAAGACCTGAAGTTCCGGATACATAAATGTTTTCCAGATTTACAACGCTGGTTCTGTCAGAAGGCTGCAGCATTACGTAAACAGAATATTCTTCACCATCTTTCCTGAATGTAGTTGAAGTTGTTCCTTCAATACATGCAGAAATTTCACTGGCCACTGTGTAAACATTTACGCCCATGCTGTAAGCGCGTTCACGGTCAATTTCAATTTCAATCTGCGGCAAACCTTCGCTTGTGTCTATTGAAGGTTCACCAATATCCGGAATTGTTTTCATTACATCGCGGACTTTTTTCGCAACAGACAAGGCATTGTCCAAACTTGAACTTCTGATTACTACATCAAAGTCATCACCTGTCATCTGACCACGCATGCCATGACCGAATGTAAATGTCACATCAGGATATTCTAAAAAATGCTTTCTTAATTTATTTTGAATAGTTGTAGCATCATCAATCTGCTTGTCAGATTCAGGCAAAGTGATTTGAATGGAACCAGAATAAGAAGAACCGCTTCTTCCGCCAGAACCAATACTTGTAATTATGGATTTATATCCCTTGATTTCATCTTCAACAATTTTCTGGAAGTCCATTACCACTTCAGAAGTTTCATTGATGTTTGTACCGATTGGCAGTGACATGGAAACAGTAACACTGTCATCCGAACCATTTTGCATCATGACCATTGTCATTGTAGGAATCATTGCAAGTGAAATTACAAGAAGGCTTGTACAAATGGCAACTGTCACTCCTCTGTAGCGAAGTGCCCTTTTAAGAAGGAATTCGTAACCGTGTGTAATTTGATCTTGAACAAAAGTAAATCCCTTGTAAATCACTTTTAAAACCGGAGAGCGCACAGGCTTTTCATTTCGGTTTGTAAGTGGAAGGAAGTAACCTGCCAAAACCGGAACAAGGAAAATTGCAACAAAAAGCGAACTTGCCAAAGAAATAATGATTGTAAAAATAATTCCCTTGAACATCTGTCCCATGAATCCCAAATCTTTCATAAACAAAAGGAAAGGAATGAATACACAAATGGTCGTAAGGTTTCCGGAAATAACTGACATCATCATTTCCTGACTACCCAAAATGGCAGCAATTCGCGGCTTGGTTCCTCGCGACCGGTAAGTGTAAATGTTGTCTATCATAACGATGGAAGCATCTACAATCATACCTATACCCAGTATAAGTCCTGTCAGTGTCATCATGTTAAGCGTGATGCCAGCAACACTCATACAAAGAAGTGTAATGATAATTGAAAGCGGAATAGAAATGGCAATGATAATTGTTGATTTGAATGAGCAAAGGAAAACCCACAAAATGACAACCGCAAGAATCAAACCTTCTACACCAGATTCAACGAGTGTAGAAATTGTGTCACGAATTCCATCCGTATCATCTTGAATAATTTCAAGACTCACATCACTTGGCAACTGCTTTTTTGCTTCTTCAACTTTTTCGTAAACTGCATTTGCAACAGTAACAGAATTTTTTCCTGACTGCTTTGTAATGCTTATGTAAACTCCCGGTTCACCATTAATGTAAACTTCACTGGTTGTGTCAGAGTAGCCCATGTAAGCCCGCCCCAAATCCGAAATCTTTACATCGTAACCATTAATTCTTGTTACAACAGTGTCATTAATTTCCTGAATGGACTGGTATTCACCAACAGTACGAATGGAATAGTCAGTTGTGTTTTCTGTAATTGTACCGCCACCCAATTCAATATTCTGTTTTGAAAGAGATGAAGAAACGCCTGTTAAAGTAAGGTTGTATGCCTGAAGGCGGTTTTGATCCAGTTCAACGCGGACAATAGCACTTCGTCCTCCCATAACATCTGCTTCACCTACACCATCGGCCTGCTCCAGAATGTCCGCAACAGTATTTTCTGCAATGGCCTTTAAATCATCTGTGGAACGATTACCACGGATTGCAATTCGCATAATTGGCATGGAAGAAGAATCCATTTTCATGATATTAGGAGTTACATCATCCGGCAAACGGTTTGTAATTCTATCCAACTTGTCACGAACATCGCTTGTGGCTACATCCAAATCTGTTCCGTAATTAAATTCCAAAGAAACCATACTTCTTCCTTCAGATGAAGTAGAAGAAATTGATTTAAGATTGTTCAAAGAAACAAGTGCGTCTTCAATAACATTTGTTACAGATTTTTCAACTGATTCAGGTCCTGCATTTGTGTAAGTTGCAGAAACCATAAGGTAAGGATTATCTGTTTCCGGCATAAGGCTGATAGAAACATTCGAAAGTGTAAAAAGTCCCATCAATCCCAAAAGGACAAATACTATCAGCGTAAGGACCGGATGCTGTAATGTTTTTTCACTGAGCATAAAAGCCTCCTTAGTTCATGGCAGGAAGATTTTCTAAATCAAGTCCATCAGGTAAAGCCGCATTCGTGTCACCATTATTTCCTAAAGTAGAATCCGCAACATCAATTACAGAAGCGCCTTCGCTCAAATTGCGCATACCTTCAACTACAACTTTTTCGCCTTCTTCCACCCCGGAAAGAATTTGAACTACATTGTCCACACTTTCACCAAGAGTAACAGGGCGCAAGCTTACAGTTTTTGTTTCCGGATTTAAGATCCACACATTATTGGTGTCATTCTTTTCTACAACAGCATCCTGATTAAGAAGGACTGCTCCAGAATATTCATTTGTGTACAGTTTGATTTTTGCAAACATACCCGCGTTTACCCTGGAATCTTTTTTATCAAACGAAAGAACAATTTCTTTTGTTCTACTGCTTGCATCAAGAACAGGGCTTACGTGTTTTACAGTCGCATAAAAAATTTCATCTCCATAGGCTTCCAGATTTATTTCTGCCTTTAAACCGATTTTAAGATCCGCAACATAACGTTCAGAAACTTTTGCACTTACCTGCAAAGTTGAAGTGTCCCCAATAACTGTAATTACAGAAGTCTGGCTGACCTTTGTTCCAGAAGCAAGCGGAGTTTGAATTACAGTACCCGTGATTGGCGCATAAACCGGAGAGTTTGCATACTGGCTTCCTGGAGTTGAAGGATCTACATAAGCAATCAACTGGCCCTTTCTAACCTTGTCACCAAGACTCACTCTTACGCTCACAATTCTTCCTGCCATATCCGGCAAAACGCTTACCGAAGAAAGAGCTTCTATTTCACCATTTGTGATTACATAATCCTGTAAAGTTCCAGCTTTTGCTTCTTCCGTTCTTATGGAAACAGTTTGTGTCTGCTGCATTCCAAATCCCGGGAAGCCGCCTTTTTTATTACCGCCAGTTTTTTTGTAAATAATTACATAAATAATTGTGATTATAACCAATAAAAGACAAACAAGAATAATTATTCCTGGCAGCCACTTGCGTTTGTTAGCAGTGAATTCGTTTTTTTCTTCATTAAGATTTCCAGTCATTTTGTCCTCGAATAAAAAAAATTGTTTGTAAAAAAAATTATGCTGAAAAAAATCTCTCTTCATTTTGAAAGTGACACTATTTTAAAAGTGCCGCTATTTCGTTTCAGAATTCTGTGCTTTTTCCAAAGTGCCGTAATCCAAACCGGCGGCATCTTCCAGATTCAGTAAAGCAACAGCCATGTTGTATGCTTCCAACTGCAAATTGACTTTTGCAGAAAGCAAATCATTTTGTGCAGACTGCAAGGCAATAATATCTTTTGTACCCTTGTTGTATGCGTCCAAAGAAAGACTGTATGTCTGCTGGGCAATGGTAATACTCTTTTGCCTTAAAGAAATATTGCTTTTTTCCAGTTCAATTTGACTAAGATAATTTTGAATATCCATCAATTGATTTTGTTTTGCATTTTCCAGTTGCAAATTTAAATTTTCAATATTCTCTTTTTGATTTTGAACTGACTGTGATCCGCTTGACCATGGCAAAAATCCATCTAAAGGAATTGAAGCACTTACGCTCAAAGAAGGGCCGCCTGATCCCCAGTCAAAAGAACCGTCACCTGCCCTGTTGGAACCAGAATAGGTGTAAGTAATTCCCGCAGACAAGCTTGGACCGTAAGCCGAAAATCTTGTTGCCAAAAGATTCATGTCTGCCATTTCCAGCTGCTTTTCCAAAGACTTTACGTTATTCGATTTGATTTCAAGTCCGTCAAGGCTTATGTCACCAACTGTCAAAAATGCATCCAGTGAACCTTCAAGGGTAACTTCAGCGTCAACCGGAAGGCCCAGAATCTGCTTAAATGAATTCAAAGAATTTGTGTAGGCATTTTGCTGACTTGCCAAAGATGTCTGTGCATTCTGGTAAGCATACTGGGCACTCAAAACATCCAATCGAGCAAGAGCACCAGCATTATATTTTCTTTGATTTGTATTGTATTGTGTTCTAGAAGAAGTAACTTCGCTTTCCAAAAGACTGATGTAAGACTTTTGATACAAAAGCGAATAGTAAGCTTTCCTTACACTCAGTTCAACAGTGCGCTTTGCTTCATCGTAAGTAATTTCCTGCTGCTGGTAACTTAAAAGGGCATTTTGAATGCTGGTATAAATTGAAGGAGTAAGGGAAAAATTTGCAGAAGCTCCCACAGAAATGGACTGCCCCGTAGATGAAGAAGACAAATCATTTGAATAAGAGGCAGAACCCCTGATTGAAGGAATAAGTGAATTCCATGAATTATCTGACTCCCGCTTTGCCTGGTCCAAAGAAAGCTGACTTTGCTTTAAAGAAAGATTTCCCTCTATGGCAAGATCCACGGCATCGTCTACAGTCAAGTTGTATTTTAAACTTTCACTTTTTGTTTCTTCAATGTCAACTTGACTTTCCGTAGACTGAGCAAAAAGGACTGCTGCCGAAAGCAAAAGGGCCAAAGTCAACAGACATTTTTTTAACTGAATCATAAAACCTCCAAAACCGTTTTCCGTATTATCACAGGGGCTTTCAAAAAATAAAAATGATTTTCCAGAAAGGCCTTTGTACTATAATAATATTTCTAATAATTGGAGGTTTCAAAAACATTGTGTTATTAAGCGATAATTTTTTGTTAAATATATAATAGAAGAAAATATAACTTTTTTTTTACCAGCTGCCACCGCCACCGCCGCCAGCACCTCCACCAGAAAATCCTCCTCCACCAAAAGAAGAAGAACCGCCTGCGAAAGATTTACTTTGCGAAGCAACGTGTCTTGTAATTTCCGAAGAAATGCCCCCGTTTATGGAATTAAGACAGGAAGCCATCATCAAAGGATAATAATTAAATGTATTCTTTACAGCCCGGGAATCCTGGTACCAGTCAGGCTTTTGCATATCAATGTCTTTAAAAAGATTTGTCCACTTGTCTGTCAAATCAAAAACCATTGCGTAAGGAAGCACCTTGTAAAAATATTCAGGATTTTCATCAACCAGCATTTTCAGCTGATCAATTTCTGCCGTTTTTATAAACTGCTTTAAGCCCACCAACTTGCCTGAAATTTCTACATTCCAGTCAGATTTTACAATCCTGCGAAATTCAAAAAGGCTGACCAAAAAAGAAAGAGCCAATGTACAGACAGAAATATTTTTTGGAACAACCACTTCTGAATTCAAAATGGAAACAGTCGCAAAAACAAAATTCAAGGCCTGGAAAAGAGAAATAAAAATCATTCCCCTAAGAAATTTTCCTTTAAAGAAAGTTTTCTTGTTTACGAAAAGGGTAGCCAAAATTCCCAAAACCAAAGAAATTGCAGACGGCACAAACTGTTCAATATTGTAGAAACTTTCCACCGGAGAATTGTCCATTAAAAAAAGCATTGTCAAAAGGAAATTAGACAGCAAAGAAAAGATTGCAACTTTTTTGTTTTTATAAAGAACCTTTTCCCCTGTAAATTCTGCAGTCAAAGCAGAACGGGCAGCCGTGTAATCATTGTAAAAAGAAGCAGGGGCATTATCAAAAGCCATTGTGTCCGAAGCAGAAAAAAGTGCATTAAAAAATTTCTTCTGGTAAAGAGGAGCGCCTTCTTCCAAGTCTTTTACTTTTTTGACCACAACAGTTTTATCTGTCTGTTCAATTGTAAGGTAGCCCTTGCTTGCAAACCATGGAACCAAAGAAGCCAAATCCTTTTGGTCCGCACAATTGTCTACAATGGTTCCCACTTCCGCACTTGAAATTCCATCTGGCGGGTAAAATTCCACAGTAGGAATAACAGTCTTGTGGTGAGTTTTTAAAATCGCAAATGCCTGGAAAATGACAAAGGCAAAAGAGAGGGCCCAGAAAATCCATGAAAGCAGAAAATTATTTGCCTGCCTTTCGTTTGTAAAGTAACCTTCGTAAAGGCGGGAAAAAATTGTAATTGAATTTCCCCCCTGAACAAAATCCGCTTCCCCGTAAATAGTGTTGCCGTCTTTTTGGGCAATAATGTCCAGGGCATTTTTGTAAGAACCATAAGCCCCGGAATAAATTGCAAAGTCAGACAAGGCAGGCAGGCCGTTTTCAAAAGTCAATTCAAATTCGAAATGGTCTATAGGCACAGACCACTGGTCACCCAAAACAGTGCAGTAAATAAAATCCGCAGCATCGTACCTGTCATCCGGAATCTGGCATGTGTAACTAATATTGTAAATATGCCTGCCGTTTACGAAAGAAGAAGCGCTACCAATTTTAATTGTATAAAGACCGTCTTCATGGTTTACAGAAAAGTCTTCCCCCTGGGCAGAAAGATTATTTATTTTATACTTGTAATACCTTACATCCTCATCTTTGCCGGCCGGGGCAACGTTCAAGTAAAAATCATCATAGAAGCTCTGGTAAATTCCGTGCCTGGCTTCTGTAAAATTTACATCGATTGTTTCCCAAACCGAAATGGTGTTGTCAGAATGATAAGTAGCCTTGTACTTAAAATTCTTAATTTCATAACCCTGACGGTCAGCAAAAATAGAAGCAAGAGAAAAAATAAAAAATATCCCCAAAAAGAAAAAGCGTTTTTTCATAAAAACAAATCCTGAGCCTGCCAAATAAATTTACAATTAAAAAACTTACTCAAAAGAAACTTTTACATTCTGTCTTTCTTCTGCAGAGTCAACTTCAAACATCTTTTTCTTTTCGAATTTAAAAATTGAAGCAACAATATTTGAAGGGAAAGACTGAACCTTTACATTATAAATTTTTACGCAGCCATTATAATATTTTCTGGAATTAGAAATATCTTCTTCAATAGTCTTCAGCTGACTTTGCAAATCCAAAAAGTTTGTGTTAGCCTTCAATTCAGGATAGCTTTCACTCAAAGCCATAATGTTTTTTACATTCTTGGAAATTTCAGCTTCCTGTTCAATTTTTTCTTCATCAGTAATTGCCGCATTTGACGCGCGGGCCTTTACAACATTTTCCAGAGTTTCCGCTTCGTGCTTAGCATAGCCCTTAACAGTTGCCACCAAATTTGGAATAAGGTCAAAACGCTTTTTTAAATAAACGTCCATCGTAGAAAAACCTTCTTCACAATTTGTCCTTAAAGAAACAAGTTTGTTGTAGCAGGAAATAAAGGCCAAAACCACAACCACAACAGCCACAATCACAGCAATAATTCCAATAGACATAAATTCCTCCATGTAACTTTTTAGACTTTACAAAAAATAATAGGCCTTGTCTACTTTTTTGTTTTTTAGCATACCCCCTGCCTTTAACCCGCCTTCCGCCACTTGCTGTCGCGCGGTCACTCCAGTGCCTTCCGTGACTGCCTTCGGCATGGCTACAGTCGGGGCTAGGTGCATTTAAAATTCGAAAAGAAAATTTCTTCCATAAAAAAATATTTGTAAAAAAAATTCGCCTAGCCGGGATGGGAGCGGTCACGAAGTGAGTACTTCGCGAAGCGAAGTACCGGAGCGAAAGCGGTATTTGCAACAAGCACGAATGTGCGCAGTTTCTAGCAAGCCGCGGACAGCCCGTTTAACAAAAAACGGAATGCTTCAAATAAAAAAAGAAAAATTCCCTTCGTTGATATTATGCCAAAAATGGGGTATTCTTTGGCCATGGATTTGATAAAAAAATTAGACGAACTGTCTGAACGTTTTAAAATTGTACAGCAGCAGATTGCAGACCCGGAACTGGTTAAAGATCAAAAAAAATACAAGGACACAATGAGAGAAAACCAGTACCTTAGTGACCTTATGGAACTTTATGACAAGTACAAAAAAATTCTTTCTGGCATTGAAGATTCTACACTCATGATTACCCAGGAAGAAGATCACGAAATGAAAGAACTTGCCCGCGAAGAATTAAAAAATCTGGAAGAAGAAAAACCTCAGCTGGAAGAAAAAATAAAACTCAAGCTTATCCCTCCTGATCCTCTGGATGAAAAAAATATCATTTTGGAAATTCGTTCGGCTGCGGGTGGAGATGAAGCTTCACTTTTTGTGCGTGACATGTGGGAAATGTACTGCCACTTGTGCGACAGAAAGGGCTGGAAGTACGAAACCATGGAAGCCCAGGAAACTGAAGTTGGCGGCTTTAACAAAATTGTCACAAAGATTGATGGCAAATTTGTTTACGGAACTCTCCGCTGGGAGTCAGGTGTGCACCGTGTTCAGCGTGTTCCTGCAACAGAAAGTCAGGGCCGTTTGCAGACTTCAACCGTAACAGTTGCAGTTTTGCCCGAAGCAGAAGAAACTGAAATCAACATCAAACCTGAAGACGTGCGTGTTGACGTAATGCGTGCCGGTGGACCTGGCGGCCAGTGCGTAAATACAACAGATTCTGCTGTTCGTCTTACTCACATTCCAACAGGCATTGTTGTAATCCAGCAGGATGAAAAATCACAGATAAAAAATAAGGCAAAGGCTTGGACTGTTTTACGGGCCCGCCTTTTTGACCTTGAACAAAGCAAAAAAGACGCTGAACGTTCGGCAACAAGAAAAAGCATGGTTGGAAATGGCGACCGTTCTGAAAAAATCAGGACATACAACTATCCACAGGACAGGGTTACTGACCACCGCATAAATCTTTCCTTGCACAACCTACCTTCTTTTATGATGGGCAACATGGACGAAATGCTGGATGCTTTAAACGTTTATGCTAATGAAGAAAAGTTCAACGAATTAGACAGCGAAAATAAATAATTTTCATGACGATTCTTGAAGCAAAAAATTTTGGAAAAAAATGCCTCACAAAATCTTTGTCTCCTTTATTGGACACAGAGCTTTTGCTGGGGGCGGTTTTAAAAAAAGACAAAACTTTCCTGCTTTTTAATCCACAAAAAAATATTTCTGAAGAGGAAGAAAATCTTTTTAGGGAATACGTCAAAGTAAGACAGACTGGTTTACCGGTGGCCTACATTCTGGGGCAAAAAGAATTTTTTGGATACAATTTTTTTGTAAACCAAAATGTTTTAATTCCTAAGGCAGATACGGAAATTCTTGTGGAAAGGGCCTACGAAATTCTTGAAGAAAAAGTTTTTTCAAATCACATTTTGACCATTCTGGACATGTGCACTGGAAGCGGCTGCGTGGGACTTTCCCTTTACAAATACGCTTTGCAAAATCACCTTTTTAATAAAGAAAACATGCCCCACCTTGTGCTGGCAGACATCAGCCAGGGCGCCTTGGAAGTTGCACAAAAAAATGCGGAAAATCTTTTGGGTGACTTTAGGGAAAAAATTTCTTTTGTTAGAACAAACCTTTTTCAAATGATTCACGGGTCTTTTGATTTGATTGTGTCAAATCCGCCCTACATTCCAGGGGGAGAAGCAAGAGAGCTTTTAAAAGACGGCCGGGGTGAACCTCTTTTAGCCTTAGACGGTGATGTTGACATGGAAGGTAATTCTACAAAAGACAGCGGCGGTTTAAGCATAATGAAAAATCTTGTTTTCCAGGCATACAGCTTTTTGTCACCTGGTGGGGCCCTGCTTTGCGAAAGCGGTGAATACAATGCTCAACAAACTGAAAGTATTTTTAAAGAAGCGGGTCTTTCTAAGACACAAATATTTACAGATTTGGAAGGCCAGTTGAGGGTCACCAAAGGGATTAAAATTTAAATTGAAAATCAACTTGTAAAAAATTCTGAAAAAAAA
>CAVCWN010000259.1:0-3961 GCA_963605975.1 Desulfovibrionaceae bacterium
TTAACGTCATGCGGAATGCTTCAAAAAAAGAAAAAATTAAATACACTTTTTCTGTTGTTGATTTTTATTGAATAAAGTAAAATCGAAAAACTATGACAAACGATGATATTAAAAATATGCTGCTTGATATTCAGGAGTCAGCCCTGGAATTTACTGTTACAATGACCGGCAAAGAAAGTAAAAGGGTAAACGGTCTTTACAAACCTGAGTCGCGGGAAATTCTTTTGCACAATAAAAATTTTAAAAGCGACAACGAAATGATTTACACGGCAATTCATGAATACACTCACCACTTGATTAACGAGGAAGATATTCAGGCTAACGGTGGCAGGCAGCCTCCACACCAGGCAAAAAGTCACACAAATTATTTTTGGGCAAAGTTTCATTCGCTTCTAGATGTGGCAGAAAAAAAAGGCTACTACAAATTAGACATTTCTCTTTCGCCGGAACTTGATGCTTTAACAAAAGACATCCGCGAAAATTATATTATTCCAAACGGCCGCATTATGCAGGAACTGGGCAAGCGTCTTATAAAGGCTCACCAGCTTTGCGAAGAATCAAACATTCGCTACGAGGATTACCTTGACCGCGTACTTCAAATTCCACGCACTACGGCAAAAAATGCTTCTTCCGTTTCAGCCCTGCCTGATGAAGATACAAGTCTTGGTTTTGACAACATGAAAATTCTTGCTTCTGCAAAAAAACCTGACGAAAGGGCAAAGGCAAAAGAGGCTATTGAAAGTGGCAAAAGTCCTGACAGTGTAATTGCCATGATGAAGAAAAAGGCCAGCAGTCAGGATCCAAAAGAAAAACTTGAAAAAGAAAAAGCCCGCCTGCAAAAAACAATTAATGAATTAACCCAAAGGCTGGAATTTGTGGAGGAAAGTCTTGCGCAAATGTAATTTTGCTTTTAATTCTGCTTTTAAAGCTTTCATTTTTTTTACATTGATTTTTAACTCTTTTTTTACATCCGCTTTTTACGGACAAAGCAGTCCTTCCGCTCCAACTGTTTCTTCTCCATCCATGCCGTCTGCCCCTTCCACACCAGGCATTTCTTCACCACAGATGCCGACTGTTACTGCTCCTACAATCACGAATGGAATTTATACACCACTTACAAATTCGAAAAGTGATTCCGTTTCTTCTGACGCAGAAAAAACTAGTGGCCAGGAAAAAAGTGAATCTGTAACACAAACTTCTTCCGCCACAGAAAATAAAAATCTTTCTTCTACACTCACCGCTTCTGACATTTCCACTTTGGACAGCATGGGCCTTTTGGAACAAGTTGTAAATTCTTTCAGCGGCAAGTCTGATTCTTCTTTAGATTCATCTTTGTACAAAATTTCTAACCTTTATTCTTCAGACAGCACTTCACAGACAAATTTAAAATTGCAGCAGGTTCTGGCGGAACTTGAAAATTTAAAGGCGGAAAATAAATCTTTGCAAAAGCAGTTGGACGATGTCAAAAAAAATTATTCTTATGGAGAAGTCAAGGAATCTTCTGCCACTTCTTCACAAACAAGTGCGTCTGTGGAAAAGAAAAATGCCGGTAATGCAGAAAGCAAAAATCCTAAGCAAAAGGTTTTGCGTTTTAGCGTAAACAACTACAACATTCTTTCCACATGCAGGACCATTTACATTTCTTCTACAAGCGATGACGGTTCCTTTCTTTTAACCGGTGACCGCATTTATTCAAGTGACAAAAAAAATCGCAAGGAAACTTTTTACATTTATTTTAAACCCAACGAAGCTTCCAGCGGCATTTCGTCTTACACGGTTGCATGTGCTGTCGGCCAGGATTATTTAAATGAATATTCATTTTTGTACCAGATGTCCCAGCGCGAAAATTTAACCGCTTACCGTACGGGCAACCTTGTTACCTTGCGCACAAATGACGAAAACTGGCAGCTGGAATTTTTACTTGATTTAGGAAATTGATTTTAGGATTCAAGACCGTTTTTCAAAAGGCATTATTTTAAAAGCAAATTTGAAAAAGAAAGATTTTGAGTCCTGCATTTTTAGATAAGGCAAAAGTCCTGACATGGAGCAAAATATGACAGAAAAATTAATTGAAGGAATAAAAAAATTGAATCTGGAACTTTCCCCAGACCAAACCGCCGCATTAGAAAGTTACATTCAAAAAGTTTTAGAATTTAATTTGTCCTACAATCTTATGAAAGCAGACTCTGCCGATGAACTTGCAGTGAATCACATTTTGGACAGTCTTGCTGCCCTGCCCCACATAAAAAATTTAATTCATGAAATTTGCAAAAATAAAAATTGTCAGGAAAGTGACATTTTGATTGGAGACATTGGTTCTGGCGGAGGCTGCCCGGGCCTGCCACTCGCTATTGCTTTGCCCCAAGTAAATTTTGTTTTAGTTGAGCGTATGGAAAAAAGATGTGTCTTTTTGCAAAGCGCAATCAATTCTATAAAAATAAAAAATGCCAGCGTCAATTGCAGCCAGGCAAATCTTATCAAAAGCAAAACTTTTGACATTGAAGTTTTCAGGGCCTTCCATCCCTTTGACAAAGGAATTTCCCTCCTGCTTTTGAACATGCTAAAAGACGGCGGTTACCTTGCAGCCTACAAAGCGCGTTCAGAAAAAATTCAGGCGGAAATGGAAAGCGTAAAATCTATTATCCCACAGTACAAAAAAATTGCGCTCACAGTTCCTTTTTTGGAAGACCATGAACGCAATCTTGTTATTGTAAAAAAATAGATGTAAGGAAAATAATAAAAGGCTGTCCTAAAAACGCCATTCTTTAACTAAAAAACTAACCGTTTATATTTTTAAGCAGTTTTGTCAGCTCTGACTTTTCAATTAAATCCAGAGGGCGGCCTTCTGTATACTTTCGCGCTTCTTCCGTAAAAGTTCCTGCCGTTAAACAGTAGCCTTTGTCCGCCTTAATGTCCTGCAAGTGACCGTGAAAGTCCCTGACATAAAGTTCGCCCGTCGCACCATTCGTTCTAAAAAAGCGGAACAAATCTGTGTTTTCCCACTTGTCTGTTTCAATTTCCGCAATGATGTCTGTATAAAGAGGCCCAACATTTATATCCTGAATTTTTACGTAAGACCCCTTGTACTTACTTGTAATAACCTTTCGGCAAAGGGCAACAAAATCGCTTGTACCGGAAGTCAAATAAATCTGAAGATTTTTATTTGAACTCAATTCCTGATAGCGGCTGATCAAAGAATTTACGTCTTTGTAATTTCCGTTTATCATCCTGATTTGCTTGAGCAAAAGTAAACCTTTTTGAATTTGACCAACTGAAAAATAAACAGCAGCCAGGCGATACTCAATTTCCAGACGAACATCCATCGGAGCATTTTCGTGCTTAAGACCAATTTCAAAATCCTGAATGGCCCCTTCCGTGTCACCCGCCTTTTCATGATACAGTCCGGCTTCCAGACAAGAGCGTGCCCCGTAAACAGGATCCGGCCTTAAGTGCATAAAAACTTTTATTGCCTTTTCGCTGGACCCCTGCTCATTCATAGCATCTGCCATGTCAAAAAGTGCCTCTTTGTTAGAAGGATTTTCATCCAGCGCCTTCTTAAAACAAGGCAGGCTTTCCTGGTAGTGATGCGCTTCATACAAAGCCCGGCCCAGCAAAAAGTAAACGCCTTCCGCCTCAGGTTTTGCAATAAGCGCTTTTTTAAAACAAGAAGCCGCCTTATCAAAAGATTTATTTTTATAAAGAGCCTGTCCCAGATAATAATTACATTCGAAATCGCGGGGATTAATCTTTTCAGCAAAAATCAAATATCCCAAAGCATCCTGCTGCTTATTGTTCATAAAACAACAAATGCCCGCCCTTTGGTTTGCCAAAAAAGCGTCCACCTGCATTCTTTCAACTGCAACCTTTGTCAGCTGAACATAAACAGGTTCCGCCTTTTCCCACAACTTATTGTTAAAGTAAACATTACCAACAGCCATTAAACCTTCAGGGTCTTTTGGAT
>CAVCWN010000260.1:0-7870 GCA_963605975.1 Desulfovibrionaceae bacterium
AAAAAGAGAACTACTGCCAGAAGCGTTGCTAGGTGAAGAAATACGTCAAACAAAAGGGGCACTTCTTCAAGGCCCATAATTTTTTGTAAAAGGGTAAGGTGGCCCGAACTTGAAATAGGCAGAAATTCAGCAATGCCCTGAACCAGGCCAAGAATTATGCTTTGAAAAACAGACATTTTGTCCTCCAGTTTTTTATTTGATTTGAAAATTGATTTTTTTAGTATAGCGGACTTTTGATATTAATCCAACTTAGAAGCGAAAGATGTTGAAAGAAAATCAAGGCATAAAATCGGTTAAAATCCAATTAAAATCCCTCTAAAATCCCTATAAAAAAATTCTGCCTTTAGTTCACAAAAGGCTAAATTTCAACTAATATGATTTTCATGACTTCCGATAATCGAAATATGCGTAAATTTATTTTAAAAATTTTTCTTTTTACATTGATTTGTTCAAGTGCTTTTGCAAAAAAGCCACTCTATCAGCTGCCAGAAAGTTTGCCTGCTAAAGATTCAAAAAGCAAGGGCGAAATTCTTGTTGGCACGGACAATGGCCTTTACAAAGTTCAGGAAAATGGTTCCGCCTACAATTTGTGGAATCAGTCTAAAATTACACACATCACAAAAACTTCGGCAAAGTGGTTTTTTGTTACAGACAACGGAATTATTTCTTCAAGTGATTTAGTAAATTTTACGGATTCCAGCAAAGGGCTTCCTGTTTTAACAATCAAGGAATATGACGGTACAAATAAAACTTTCAGGAAACAGGTTCACCCTTTAAAAGATTTGGCTGTTGACCCTGTCGATGAAAATTATATGGTTACCGCAACAAAAGATGCGGTTTACCTTTCTACAGACGCTGGTCAAAACTGGAAGAGCATTGGTTCTGCAAGTTCATACTCAGCCGGAATGAAAGCTGTTTCCATTGGCCACATGCCTCTTTATACTGATGGAAAAATTTCCGGCTCAGAAGTTGTTGTTTTTCTTTCGCATCCAATTTACGGATTTTCTTACTACAGGGTCCAGGCTGCAAACCCTGCTTGGGTTGATGTGAGTGCCGGGTTTGCAATCAAAGAAACTCTTAAACAGGTTGATGAAATTGCGGATTTTGCATGCCTTGCCCGCACAAGCGAAGACGGAATAAAATACTGCGACCTTTACGCATCACAAAGTTTTATTCCTAAACTTTATAAATTCAACTGGCAGACAAAAAGAGCAGAATGCCTTTACACAGTTGATGATGATTTGGACACCCTGGATTCACTTTGGGCTGCAGGTGACAATTTGATTTTTGAAACAATGGGAAAGGTGAATGCTTTTTCTTTGAATGAATCTAAACTGATTACCCTGCCTGACCCGGAATACACTTCATGGCGTAAGCTGGTAAATTCGACTCCTTCGACTGTAAATGCGGCTTATGTTCCTGCGGGCTTTACTGGTTTGGGGTCTGACATAAATCTTAATGAAATGTGGATGCTGGAACCTGAAAATGTAATTACAGATTACGGTGACAAGGCCAGCGACAGAAAGGCAATTTATCTTTCACCTTATTATTTGATCAGTGATGCTGGCCGCGCAAAATATAAAAATATCATTTTAAAAAATAATCTTAATGCCCTTGTTGTGGATATGAAGGATGATTACGGACTTTTGCGATTTAAAAATCCACAAGATCCTCTTTTAAAAGAAAAAGGTTATTTGTCTTCATATACAGTTGATTTGGATAAGATGATTCCTGAATTTAAAAAAGACAACATCTACTTGATTGCAAGAATTGTAGTTTTCAAAGACAAACATCTTTCAACTTATTCCGGCGGAAAATATGCAGTTTGGAATTCTAAAACAAATGCGCCTTGGGTAGGAACAAAAAGCGACGGTTCACTTTATGATGAAAACTGGGTGGACCCTTATTCAGAAGAAGTCTGGGAATACAACATTCATATTGCCCGTGAATTAATTGATCGCGGATTTGATGAAATTCAATTTGACTACATCCGCTTCCCTACAGACGGAACAAACATTGGAAATTCTACATTCAGGTGGCGTGATGCAGGAATGGACAAAGAGTCCGCACTGGTTTCTTTCCTTTCTTACGCAAGAAAAAATATTGAAGCTCCAATTGGAATTGATATTTACGGGGCAAACGGCTGGTACAGAACAGGTGCTAGAACAGGCCAGGATGTTGAACTTATGAAGGATTACGTGGATGTAATTTGCCCGATGTTCTATCCTTCCCACTTTGAACAAAACTTTTTGGAATACGCTCCACTTGCAGAACGCCCTTACAGAATTTATTTTTACGGTTCCTACAGAAACACTGTAATTGGTCACAACAGAATAATTGTTCGCCCTTGGGTTCAGGCTTTTTACCTTGGCGTAAGATATGACCGCACATGGTACAACACGGATTATGTTAAACGCGAAGTTTACGGTGTACGTGACGGATTAAACCGCGGCTACATGTACTGGAATAACAGCGGCCGTTACGATGACATTTTCCCGGATCCAGCTCCAGACCAAAAGTCACCATGGTACGATGATGAAGGTGCTAAACAAAAAAGGCTGCCGGCATTTTCGTCTGGACAGGCAAATCTTTCGGCCTTTAAACCTTTGTACAGCGGCAGCTTCGCCGAATATCAGAAAAATCTTTCCAAGGAAATGATTTCTGTTTTGGATTCAGTTCGCCAGGATGAAGTTTTGGACGAAGAAGGAACTGCTTCTGACAAAAAAAACAAAAAGGCGAAGTTTACAAAAGTTTCTCCTTTTGCACCAAAACTTGTTTTTAACAAATGACAAATCTAGGTTACACTCCGGAAGAAGCGATCGCAGCAATTTCGACTCCACTCAGTCCAGGGGCAATTGGTATTGTCAGGACCAGTGGAAAAAATTGCATCGACTTAGTTTCAAAAATTTTCTCGCGACCAAAGGCTTTGCTTGAAGCCAAAGGCAACACTCTGCTTTACGGCTGGATTGTTGACGGCCAGGAAAAAGAGCCTGTAAAAATTGATGAAGTGATGCTGGGTGTTTACCGGTCACCTAAAAGTTTTACCGGCGAAGACATGGTGGAAATTTTCTGTCACGGCGGAGTGAATGTTGTAACATCCATTTTAAAACTCCTTTTACAAAATGGTTTTCGCCAGGCGCAAAAAGGTGAATTTACATTCAGGGCTTACATCAACGGAAAAACTGATTTAACAAAAGCTGAAGCCATAAAAGAAATTATCGATTCCAAAACAGATGCCAGTCGGGGAAGGGCAGCCGGCAGACTGGCAGGCAATCTTTTTCAGGAAATTGACAGCATAAAAAAATTGATTGTAGATACTTTAGCCGCAATCGAAGTGGGCATAGAATATCCGGAAGACGAAGAAACAATCGCAGACTCTTTTGACCAGACAAATCTTGAAGAAGCAAGAAAAAGACTTTCTTCTTTGAAAGACAGCTGGAAAAGCGAAAAACTTTATCAGGATGGAGCAAGAGTTGTTTTGGCAGGAAAAACAAATGCCGGAAAATCCTCCCTCTTCAATTCACTTTTAAAAGAAGAAAGAGCCATTGTTTCTGACATTGAAGGCACCACACGTGACTGGATTGAAAGTTGGGTTTCTTTTGACGGCATACCAGCCAGACTCTTTGACACAGCAGGCCTCAGGCAGACACAAGATAAAATTGAAGCACGTGGCGTTGAACTTACAAAAGATTTAAGTCACGAAGCAGACATAATTCTTTACATTGCAGATTCCAGAAATCGCCTGGACAAAGAGGACCTTGATTTTATAAAAAGTCAAAAGGGGTTACCAATTTTGCTTGTCTGGAACAAATGCGATTTAACTTCTTTGAATGCAGAAAATTCCCAGGAAAATCAAAAAGAAAAATTGCCAGATGGAATAGAAGCAGAAGTTTTTGTCAGCGCAAAAAATTCTACAGGAATTGGAAAGTTAAGCCAGGCAGTAAAAGAAATAATTTGTAAAAAGAATGCCGGCCAGACAGATAGACTGCAAGCCGGACTTGGTTCTGAAAGACAAAAAGAAAGTGTAAGCGAAGCCCTTGAACGCGTTTGCCACGCACTTGAAATTGCACAAAATGGCGACTACGGTTTAGACGCAGTAGTGCAGGACTTGGAAGACAGCCTGGACTCACTTGGCGAAGTTACCGGTTCTGTAAGACCAGACGATGTCCTTTCCAGCATATTTTCACACTTTTGCGTTGGAAAATAAATTTGCCTTTTTACCTTACCTTAAAAAATTATACTTTTCGAATGTCGTCTACCTTTCCACAAGTTTCTGCAATTTCCTTAAAGCGCGAAAGAGTAATGCCCGTAACCTTGATGGTAACTTTTCTGTAGTCAGGATTTTCCGCAGCCGTTGTAACGCAGGAAATAATTTGTGCAGTAGCGTCGCCCAAAAGTTTACTCAATTGACTCAACTTACCAGGTTCATCTTTTAAAGTAAGAATTGCGCGAATGCCAGGAGTGCGGGCGTTAAACATTTCGATGAACATTTTAAACAAATCAGAATCGGTAATAATTCCAACCAGTTTTTTTCCGTCCATAACCGGCAGACAGCCAAAGTCGTGATCCGCCATAATCCTGGCAGCCTCTTCTACAGTTTCATTTTGTGAAACAGTAATCGGTTTTTTAGTCATCACCTTTTCTACATTCAACTTGCTCAAAAGGTAACCCATTTCGTAAATGTCAAGCGTTGTTGCTTCCGAAGGCGTAACCCTGTCCAAGTCATTCGATGTCAAAATTCCAACCAACTGTCCCGCCTTGTTCAAAACCGGCAGCTTGTTAATTTTTTTCTTTGACATAATATCTTTTGCTTCCAGAATAGAAGCCTTGTTTTCTACCGTAAACGGATTTTTTGTCATAACGTCTTTTACTAACATAAAATTCCTCCAAAAGAAAAATCTTTAAATCATTATACCACAGTTTTTTTAAATGATAAATTTTTTTTTGGCGTTCCGGCAAAAGTTCCGCTTCGCAAAACTTTTGCCGTCGCGTCTTCCGCAATTCCGCTTTCGCTCCATTCCTCCGCTTCGCTCCGGAACAGCTTTGCCTTTGGCAAAGCTGTTGCTACAGCCGCTAACGCGGTTTAAAAAGAAATGGTTTGTTTAAAAAAGAATTTTTCTTTTAAAGTACATTTGTAAAAAGTGAAATCTTTTTTACAAAGAATTTTTTAATCGCATTAAATTTCCAAATTTAAATTTTAACAACAGAAGGTTTTTCTTTTACGTTGCGGGCAAAAAATTCCAAATTAAGGGCGTACTCAGAATCAATGTAAGAGACAGGATAATTTAGTTTTAAAATTTGACTTTTACCGCAGTCAGTTTTTCGGGACATGGCACCGTTAAAAATTATTATGTCATGAGCTGCTTTAAACAAGTGAAGAATTTTTTTCTGGCCAAAAATTTCTTTTACAAAATTCAGCTGCAAAATTTCAATTTCTTCGTGCTTCATTTTACATGAAGCTGACGGATCAAGATTTTTTTCTTTTAAAAGCCATTCATAAAATTGCAGGAAAAAAAGATTTGCGCGAATTTTTAAAGCCCTGCAAATTGTGTTAAACCAGGGAACAGCCCTGCCGTCGTTGTAAAAAAATGAACAGCCTTCTGCAATTTTTCTGGCAGTCTCTAAATCCTGGGCGGAAAATTTATCTGTGTAAAGAACATGGTAAGGAGGTTCTTTCTGGAATGTTAAATTCAATTCTTTGCTGCGGTCAAAAAGATCTGTTCCCGGCAAAACTGAAAGGCAGAAAATTTCCAGATTGTTGGGGTAAAGGGAAATGGCAAAATCAACTGATTCTTTAAAACTTTTTAAAGTGTCTAATGGCAAACCGTAAATTAAATCCAAGCCAAAAACTGCCCCCGCCTGATTTAAAAGGTTTATGTTTTTTACAAAAAGTTTGCGGTTAAAAGGTCTGTGTAAATTTTTTGCAACTTCTTCATTTGCAGTCTGTAAACCAATTTGAATGGAGCAGGGAATTTTTGTAAAAGCTTTGGCTAGTTCCCAGTCAATAAATTCTGCCCTTGCTTCAAAATAGTAAAAAGTGTCCGGCGTTTTTTTTGCAATCAAATTTAAAATTTCTGTGGCACGTTTTTTGTCTGCATTGTAGGTTGGGTCAAGGACAAAAACCTGGGGAATTTTTTCTTTGGCGAATAAGTCCAGTTCTTTTTTGATTTTTTCCATTGGAAAAAGGCGGACTTTTTTTTCGCCTTTAGATTCATAGCAATAAGAACATTTAAAAGGACAGCCTCTTGCCAGTTCCCAGAGGGCGCCAGAAAATTCTTTTGCGTCTAAAGTGCCGTCTAAATATGGTGAAGAAATTTTATTTAAATCTGGCAAAAGGGTTTCCTGGTTTTCAGCATCTTTACCACTTATGATTTTATAAATTAATCGCGGAACTTTTATTTCGCCTTCGCCAGAAACAGTGTAATCGAAAGCGGAAAATGCTTCTGGTCGCGCAGTAATTTCAGGTCCGCCCGCAAGAGTCACAATCCCTTTTTCTTTTAGAATTTTTGCAACTTCTTCTAAGACCGGTCTGTTCCACACAAAGACTGAAAAACAGACAATAGAACTTTTAAGAAAATTTTCATTTTCTTTTGGAAAGAGATTTAAAATTTTTTTTGCAAAGAATTGTCCCTTTTCTAAAATGCTTTTTGCATTTGATTTTAAAAAATCTTCATCCTCCAAAGAAAAAGAAATCAAGCTGACGTCGCAAACTTCTTTTGTTAAAGGGTCATTTTTTATGGCAGAAGCAATGCAAGCCGCCCCTAAAGGAAGTGCCTGCGGAGATTTTTCAACTAAAAGTGTAAGACAAATGACTTTTCTTTTCACAAAGAATGATTGTAGTGCAAAAAAGTTTTCAAGTATAGTTTAGGGGCCTTTAAAAATTATTGGCTGACTTGTATTTTTTCAAAAACCTGGCCTAACTTTTCGTAAATGACTAAATCTGCCGTGCTGTCTGCCTGGGTTTGACTTTTGTTTATTACCACAAGGTGCTTGCCGGAAAAATAACGGATGAAGCCTGCTGCTGGGTAAACCACTAGTGAAGTTCCTCCAATGATGAGCATGTCTGCCTGGCTTATGGAGTCTATGGCAGCTGTTATGGCTTGGTCATCAAGGCTTTCTTCGTACAAAACGACATCCGGTTTAACAAGACCGCCACATTCTGTGCAGTGGGGCAAAGTGTCGACAGAGTCTTTACTTTGCAAAATAAAATCTTCATCAAAAAATTTTTTGCATGTCATGCAATAGTTTCGCTTGGTGCTTCCGTGCAGTTCAATAACATTTTTGCTGCCGGCTTTTTGGTGCAGACCGTCAATGTTTTGTGTAACAATGGCAGACAGTTTTCCTGCTGCTTCCAGCTGGGCCAGTTTGATGTGAGTGATGTTTGGTTTTGCATCTTTTGCAATCATTTTTGCCCGGTAAAATCTGTAGAATTCTTTGGGATTTGAATCAAAAAAAGTTCGCGAAATAATTACTTCTGGCGGGAACTTCCATTCCTGTTTGTAGAGTCCGTTCTGGCTTCGAAAGTCTGGAATGCCGCTTTCTGTACTTACGCCGGCTCCTCCAAAAAAGACTATCTTTGAACATTCGTCTATCATCTGCTGAAGTTTGGTAATTTTTTCTTCTGTTTTTTCTTCCATTTTTTTCTCCAAAATAAAAAAAGTGTTTGTTTGCAAAATGCTGGAACTAGAAAAAGTTTACTGCAGAAAATTTCTAAAGTGAAGATGTTTTTTTTGGAACAGCTCTAAAGAAAAAAATAACCAGGTCCAAGAGCTTTGCGAAAGAAGCATTTTCTTTCCAAATCAGCCTAGCCGGCCCTATGATGAGCGACGGCTGAAAGCCGGAAAAACTTGCGAGGCAAGTTTTTAGCGAA
>CAVCWN010000261.1:0-10938 GCA_963605975.1 Desulfovibrionaceae bacterium
ATATGTGGATTTGCCCCCTTACATTTACGAAAAAGTTGATTCAGGTAAAATTTCCAAGGCATTTTTTAGTGACATAACGCGCTCAGCCCTTTTATACAAGCACGGCGGCACCTGGATAGATTCTACCATTTTCATTTCAAAAGAAATTTCGGAAAGCTATTTTGACCAGGCTTTTTACACTCCCTGCAATATGAAATCCGAAGAAAAAAATGATTCACGATATTTTTTCAGAAAAACTAAAGGCTGGAATATCAGTTTTCAGGGCACAAAATATAAAAATTTTCCACTTTATGATTATTTATACAATTTTTACCTTGATTATCTAAAAAATTATGATGAACCTGTAGATTATTTTATGACAGATTTAATGATTTCACTTTTTGTAAAACACAATGAAACTTTCAAAAATATAATTCAAAATCAAAAGGACAATAATTCAGACATTTTTCTTTTAGCGCCAATGATGAATGACGTCATCTGTGAAAAAACGCTCAAAAAACTGTCATTTTTAGAAAATACTTTTGTCCACAAATTAACTTACAAGAAAAACTGGAAGCGCAACATAGACGGAAAACAGACCGTTTATGATTATGTGCTTTTTAATGACATGATCTCTAAAGACAAAAAGTAAAGGTTGCCTCTAAAAATTGCAATTTTTAGAGGCAACTCTGAAAACGCGACATTTTAAGTCTTTGTATTTCAAAGACTTAAAATTCGAGAGGTATCTCTAAAAATTACCAAGGCCACAAGCAAAAGCTCTCCGCAAGGGCAATATAAAAAATCCTTATTGTAAAAAAGAGCTTTTTTTGCTACATTGGCCTTGAAAAAAACATTCAAAGGGTAAAGTTATGATTTATACAGACACAAGAGACAGTAAAGTTGCAGTTGATTTTAAAAGCGCAGTAATGAATGGAATGAATTCCAAAACAGGCGGCCTTTACATCCCGCTCGAATTTCCAAAGCTTTCAAAAGAATTTTTAGAAAAAGATGCAGACCCATCATTTAAAGAAATTGCCTTTGAAATGGCAAAACCTTACGTAAAAGATGAAATTCCTGACCAGGACTTACAGGCAATCATCCAGGATGCCTACCCTTTTGCCCCACAAATTGTTCCTATAGACAAAAACACCTTTGTTCTGGAACTTTTCCACGGTCCAACATGTGCCTTTAAAGACTTTGGCGCCCGCTTTATGGCCCGGGTTATGTCATATTTTAACAGAAGTGAAAAAGACAACCTTCATATTTTAGTTGCCACATCAGGTGACACAGGTTCAGCAGTAGGTTCTGCCTTCCACAATGTGCCTGGCATTGACGTGACCATTCTTTACCCGGACGGAAAAATTTCACCACTGCAGGAAAAACAGCTTTCTACATTCGACGGCAATGTCCGCGCCCTCAAAGTAAAAGGCACCTTTGACGACTGCCAGAAACTTGTAAAAACCGCCTTTGTTGACGAAGAATTAAGAAACCGCTTCCGCCTTTCATCAGCAAATTCCATAAACATTTCACGCCTTTTGCCGCAAAGTTTTTACTACATGTACTCTGCCCTTTTTGTAAAAAGGTACCTTGCAAAAGAAGGAAAAATTGAAAATCCTGCAATAATTACAGTAGTTCCTAGCGGCAACTTCGGAAACTTAACCTCAGGTTTAATTGCAAAAGAAATGGGAGCTCCAATAGACGGTTTCGTAGCTGCAACAAATTCCAACCACACCATTCCAGACTGGATTGTAAACGGCAAGTACGAAGCAAGGCCATCAGTTGCCACATTAAGCAACGCCATGGACGTAGGAGCCCCAAGTAACTACGAACGCATTCAGGCAATGTACAGCCTTGAAGAAGTTAGGAAAAATTTCGCCTCATACTGGACCGATGACAAGGGCACTCTTGAAGGAATAACTAAGTGCTACGAAAAAACAGGCTATGTCATTGACCCCCACGGAGCCGTTGCATGGAAAGCCTGGGACGACATTAAAAACTTTGCCATGAAAGATCTTCTTGACGGTAAGAAAAATGACTTTACAAAACCAGGTCTCAGCCCAAATAGGCCGGACTGGGCCCAGAGCGTTACAGACCAAAAAGCAGCCGGCATAGTTCTTGAAACAGCCCACCCTGCAAAGTTCGGGGCAACAGTAAAAAAGGCAATTTCCCGCGATCCAGAAATTCCAGAACGCCTTGAAAAAGTCATGAAACTTGAAGACCGCGCCATTCCAATGACAAAAGATTACGAAAGCTTTAAAAAGTGGCTTTGTGAAAATCTTTAGTTTTTTTGTGGGCGTATCCTTGCTGACGCGTCAGCAAGGACCGGGCTAAACGGGCTTCCGGCATTCGCCTTCAATGTTTTTTGCAAAAAAATTAGCAGACAAAAAAAACTGACCACAGAAAAATCATTTTCTAGAGTCAGTTTTTTTTATTTTACGCAAAAAACATCGTCAGGGCTAAAGCCCTTCCGGCCCTAATATCCCTTACGCGTCTTTTCTAGAGTCAACTTACATATTTTCGTAAGTCTGGGTTTCATCCTCTAAGTGTTCAATTTTTATGCCCACCTCTTTAAACATAGCCATAGAATCTTCTTCATCATGGTAGTGCTTTTCACAGACAACTCTTTTTATCCCGCAGTTTATGATAAGCATGGCACATGTTCTGCAGGGAGTCATCTTACAGTAAACAGTTGCCCCATCAATAGAAATGCCCCTTTTTGCTGCCTGGCAAATTGCATTTTGTTCCGCATGCACTGTTCTTACACAGTGGTTTGTAACAGACCCGTCATTGTGAACAGACTTTCTGAACAAATGCCCCACATCATCACAATGAGGTAAACCTGCCGGACTTCCCACATATCCTGTTACCAGAATCTGATTATCCTTAGCAATTACACAGCCAGAGCGCCCCCTATCACAAGTGGCCCTTTTAGCAATAGTCCTTGCTACTTCCATAAAGTATTCATCCCAGGTAGGCCTCTGGTATTTTTCCTGATCCATTTTTCTTCCCCCAAAAATTAAAATCAATCTAGATTTTTAGAAACTTCCGCTCACCATTCTAGCAAAAGAAGAACTTTTTTTGAACATTCATTTTTCCCACAAAGAAAAAATTAAAAAAAATTTTTATTTTTTCCCTTTTTCTATTGACACTTTTTCGCTAATAGAATATATTTCTTGTCATCAACGCGGTAGTTGTATAACGGCTTATTACCTCAGCCTTCCAAGCTGAAGACGAGGGTTCGACTCCCTTCTACCGCTTAATCTGGGGCCAATTTCCATGCGGGTTTGCCCCATTTTTTTTTGAGCGTGCTAGCAAAATGCAAGCAATTCCTGCGAGGTGCTTTTTTTTATGCCCCATCAATCAAGAAAATCAAATCTTTTAAGAGGGGCAAAAATCAATTAAGGGCACCTTCAAAAATACAGCTACCGCTATTCCTTAACTTCAAGTCCCAAAGCTTCACAAGCCATGCTGGCAGCTCCCTGCTCTGCATCTTTTTTACTTTTACCCTTCGCAGGACCATAAGAAACTTTTCCCAAATGAACCGTAACAAAAAAAGTTCTGTCGTGATCAGGGCCAGTTTTTTTGACTAATTCGTAAAGAGGACAAGTTTTATATTTTTTCTGGTAATATTCCTGCAAAAAGGATTTATAGTCTTTATTACCACAGGCTGTCTGTACCTTTCTGATTTCCGGAATAATAAGTTCCTTAACCAGTTTTTCTGCTGCAATATAGCCTTGGTCCAGATAGAGGGCACCGATTACAGCTTCTACTGCATCTGCCAGAATGGCATCCTTGTCACGGCCACCAGACATTTCTTCACCCTTACCCAAAATCAAATATTTATTAAGATGCATTTTTTCGCGAGCAATTGGTGCCAGGGATTTTTCGCTTACAACATTAGCCTTTATCTTTGCAAGTTCACCTTCGTTTACATCCTGCATGTCTGAATACAAAAAGGCTGCTGTTGCCAGGCCCAAAACGCTGTCACCTAAAAACTCCAGGCGCTCATTATTATATTTTTTAAAAAGGCTGTTTTCGTTTGAATATGACCTGTGATGAAAAGCCAGATCCAAGAGATTTAAATTTTTAAAATGAATGTTCAATGCTTTTGAAAATTCAAGAAGCTCTTTTTTTCTTTGAGAGCTGACTGTAAAATCCGGCAAATCCAGTTTGGAACTGGTATTTTTTTTCTTGAAATTTGTATTTTTCATAGTTAGAAATTAAACCTCGATATTTTCATAGTATAATGGAGTCTCCAAAAATTGCAATTTTTAGAGGCAAGGCTGAATAATTTAAAATAAAAAAAGCACAGTATAAACCGTGCTTTTGTCTGTAAATCACTTAGTAACAGCAAAAATTACTTCTGCTGAGATTTGATGAAATCGTAAACATCTTTTACAGATTCAAATTCGTTTGCCTTTTCATCAGGAATCTTAACACCAAGCTCTTCTTCAACAGAATACATCATTTCGTATGTATCAAGACTGTCTGCTCCAAGGTCACCACGGAATGTTGATTCCATTGTGATCTTTGATTTGTCAACGCCAAGCTTGTCAGCAATCAATTCCTGCATTTTGTTAAACAATTCGTCCATCGTTTTCTCCTGCCATTAATTTCAGATTTAGCCGTTTACTTCTGGAGTAATTACTTGACGACCGCGGTAGAAACCACATTTTGGACATACGTGATGCTGCAAAACAAGATTTCCACAGTTGTTGCAAGCAACAAGATTTGGTGTTGCAAGATGCATGTTTACACCACGTCTTCTTTTTGTAACAGCTTTTGAAACTTTCGATCTAGGTACTGCCATAATATATAACCTCGCTATATTGTTTTAGTTGTCTGTATAACGTTGCAAATATTACTACAGATTCCTATTGAGTGTCAATTATACAAAAGGATTTTCTTTTGTCAATGACAATTTTTATTAAAATGTCAAAAAATGTTTTCTTTCAAAAACTTTTCTCCTTAAAAAAATCCACTGCCCCTTTATGGGCAACTGTCAGATTGGAGCGAAAGCGGAGCCTCATTACCTGCAAGGGCACACAGTGTGAAGTTTCAGGCTAAAGCCTTTTGTGAAAAAAACATCTCCAGAAAAAAATTATTTTTTAAATTTTTCCTTGAGGGCTTTTTCAACTGGGGGCGGAACCATTTTACTTATGTCACCGCCAAACATTGCAAGTTCCTTAATGCTTGAACTTCTAAGTAAAAGGTACTTTTGGTCTGTAGGAATAAAAATTGTTTCTACTTGCTGGTTAAGGGAACGGTTGACTAGGGAAAGATCAAACTCGTAGGAAAAATCGTTGAAATTTCTTACTCCGCGAATCAAAACATTTGCCCCTGTTTTTTTGCAATAGTCAACAATAAGGCCGTTGCACTTGTGAATTGAAATGTTTTTGTAATCTTTTGTAAGTTCCTGAAAAAGTGAAAAACGTTCCTGGTCTGAAAAAAGATATTTTTTTTCCGGATTGACTGCAATGACAATATCTATTTTGTCAAAGATTTTGCTGGCCCTGTTTATGATGTCAAGGTGGCCGTATGTTGGAGGATCAAAGGAGCCTGGAAAAACTGCTGTTGTCATATAAAAACCTCTAGTGTATGGGTGTCTGAAAAAAAAATTAAAATGATTTTTTACAGATGCCATATCTTAACAAAAAAAGTTGATTTTCTCAACTTTCAGTTTGACCTTAGACTTATTTTTCGCTAATGTTAAAGTATGAAACGAGCTCTATTTTACCTTTTATGCACTTTTGCATTATTTTTTACATCATGTTTTACTACTAGCCTTCTTTCAAAAATTAATGAGGAGACTTCAAAGGAAACACAAGCGTTAAGCACAGAAGCAAGCGCTCTTGCAGTAGAAACAGAAACAGTAGAAAAAGTTCAAGTAGAAAAAGTAGAATCGAAAGAAGAAAGTTTAAGTATAAATGAAAGTGAAAAAGAGTTAAAAGAAGTTTCAATATCAGAGACGGATGAAGAGTACCTTCGTTCCATTGCAAACGTAAATGTTTCAAAGCAGACATTCCATGAGGACAAAAATGAAATTATCCGTATCATAATGGAACTTGAAACTGTCATGGAAGAAAAAAACTATTCTGCCTGGGTAAAATATCTTGACAGTGAAAGCCAGATTTACTGGTCAGATCCTTCTGTTTTAGAAAAGGCTTCTGCCAGACTGCCTGTTAAGGGCTTAAGGCTTTTGACGCTGAAAGATTATTTTACTTACATTTTTATTCCTTCCAGAAAGGGTAAAAATATTAATGAAATCCGCTACATTACAACTACTTCTGTAAAGGCGGTTCATCTTGAAGATGATGCAGACATTGTTTATTACAATTTTAGAAAAGTTGACGGCAAGTGGAAAATCCATTTGTCAAAATTAAGATAGTGAGCCTTTTAAATGGCAAGGAAAGCTCTCTGTCTTTCTAAAAGTTAAAATTGCCTCTAAAAATTGATTTTTTTTGAGGCCACCTGAATAAAAAAAAGTTAACATTATAAATAAAAATAAATAAAAACTTGCAAAAATGACCATTTTAGGCCGATAATTAGAAAAGTGCTTTATGCCTTAGGAGGATAATTTAATGAATTTTAGAAAACTCTCTGCCCTTTCAGTTTTTCTTTTGCTTTCAGCTGGACTTATTTTTGCCCAGCGCACGGAAAAGAGTGTTGAAGACGAATACTTGAGCAGTGTTGAAGATGTTGTAATTACAGAACTTGTTGCAACTTCAGATTATGACAGCATGCTTGTTGCCCTGGACTACATTGAAGAATCTGTAAGCGGTGGTTCATCTTCACAGGCTGTAACAAGTGCCTTGTGTACTCTTGCAAGCAGCGGTCTTACAACAGTTTCTAGGACAGGTGGTCGTGTCGTAAACAATTATCCTGACATTCGCGCCAGAGCATGCCGTCTTTTAGCGTCAAATCCTTGCGAAGAAGCAAAAGACACTCTTTTACAGGTTATTCAAATTGATAAAGAACCTATGGTTTTAAGTGCTGCAGTTCAGACTTTGGGTGAAATGGGAATAAATGATGATGATGAAGTTGTAAATGCAATTGAATTTGTTCACAATAACATGGCTATCATGAATCCAACAAGTTCTTTTGCACTGCAGGTTCTTAATGCATACGAAAAACTTTCCCCTAGCGTACAGGACAAAAGCGCTATGGTTCTTTCAATCACACAGATTGCTACAAACTACCATTATGTAAAACCTGTAAGAGATCAGGCAAAGGCACTTTTAAAATCCATTCAAAATGGTGGATCTTCACCTGAAAAATAAGAGGGGAAAAAAAGAACCGTCAGAAAAAAACTGGCGGTTTTTATTTTGACTGGAGACCTAAAAAAATACATCCAAAATGGCAAATCTAGGAATTTGAGTAGCACCTTGCCTTAACTCTACCTGTTTTGCTACTTTGAGAGATACGGGATTCGAACCCACAACCTTCGGCTCCGGAGGCCAACGCTCTATCCAGTTGAGCTAATCTCCCAAAAGATTGTTTTTTATAAAAACAAATCTTTGAAACGCTTACAAAATATCTGTTAAAAAATATATTGTCAATCAAGTAACTTTTTATTTTGGGCTGTTTTTTATAAGGTGGACAAGAAAGTGAGTAAAATCATTTAAAATGAAGTCACTTAGGGGAGTCAAAAGGAGGAAAACTATGGAAGCAATTATTCTGGCATCGTCTTCTCCACGAAGACAGGAGATCCTGAAAAAACTGAACATTCCTTTTATTACAATGCCTTCAGATGAAGAAGAAACCTACCCTGAAGACACTAAAATCAAGGAAGTTTCAGAATATCTTGCAATAAAAAAAGTTGAAAATGTTTTAAAAAAAGTCGCTTCAAAGCAGGAAGTTTCATGGGTTTTAGGAGCAGACACAAGCGTAATCCTTGAAAATAAAATTTATGGTAAGCCTAAGGACATAAAAGAAGCTGAAAGTTTTTTAAAGGAATTGCAGGGAAAATGCCACGAAGTTATTACAGGCATGGCTTTGTACAACGGGGCCTTGCACGAAGTTACAAGCAGAAGTGTCTGTGCAAAAGTGACCATGGCACCTATGTCCCAAAAAGAAATTGACTGGTACCTTGAAAGCGGTGAATGGCATGGAGCTGCAGGCGCCTATAGAATACAGGGGCTGGCTTCCTGCTTTATAAAAAAAATTGAAGGTACAGATTCTTGCGTTATGGGATTGCCAATATTTGAACTTTATGATATGCTACGCGAGCAAAATTATTCAATTATCGAATAGATATTAAATATTTGCAGGGCACTGAACTAGTCGGTGACATTTGTTTCAGATGCTTTAAAATTTCCGGACTGCTAAATGCAGCCTCGAGTAACAGGTCAGGTGGAAAATATTTTCAGGACACATAAGGTTCCAGAATATTTTCCGGTGAAGGAGCAGATCATGGCAGTAGTAACCATGAAGAATCTTCTTGAGTCTGGAGTTCACTTCGGACATCAGGTAAAGCGTTGGGATCCACGTATGAAGAAGTACATCTTCGCAGAACGCAATGGAATCCACATTATTGATTTGCAGAAGACAATTGCAGCTATCAAAGACAGCTACGATGTTATCCGCAAAGTAACAGCAGCTGGCAAGTCAGTTCTTTTTGTTGGTACAAAAAAGCAGGCTCAGCAGGCTATCCAGAAGGAAGCTGAACGCTGTGGAATGTACTACGTAAACAACCGATGGTTGGGTGGTACACTTACAAACTTCTCTACAATCAAAAAATCTCTTCTCCGTCTTAAGAAAATTGAAAAGATGGAAGTAGACGGCACATTCGACAATCTTACAAAGAAAGAAATTGCAAATCTTCTTAAAGAAAAAGACAAGCTTACAAAGAACTACGGTGGTATGAAAGATATGAAGGAACTCCCTGGAGCTATCTTTATTATCGATACACACAAGGAACAGATTGCTGTTGCTGAAGCACACCGCATGCATATTCCAATCGTTGCTGTAGTTGATACAAACTGCAATCCTGAAGGAATTGATTACCCAATCCCAGGAAACGATGATGCTATTCGTGCAATCACTCTCTTTACATCAATCATTGCAAATGCAGTAATCGAAACAGACAATGAACAGGGCTTGAAGATTATTGATACAGTTGGCGATGAAGATGAAATTTTGACAGATGCTTCTACAAAGAGCGAAGACGAAGAAATCGTTGACTATTCAAACTACACACCTACAGAATCAGCTAAAGAAGAAAAGGCTGATGATGTAGATGAAGAGTAATTATTGGAGAATACTATGGAAATTACAGCCGCTATGGTTAAAGATCTGCGCGAAACTACAGGCGCAGGTATGATGGACTGCAAAAAGGCTCTTGTTGAAACAGACGGCAATGTTGAAGAAGCTGTAAAACTTCTTAAGGAAAGAGGTCTTGCTGCTGTTGCAAAACGTGCAGAAAGAGCTACTTCTGAAGGACACATTTTTGTTCGCCAGGTAGGTAACAAGATTGCAGTTGTAGAACTTGTTTGCGAAACAGACTTCGTTGCAAAGAATGAAGACTTCCTTGCTTCTGGAGAAAAAATTCTTGATGAAGTTTTTGCTAAGGGATATACAGAAAAAAATGATGAACTTAACAATGTACTTCTTGATTTTGCAACAAAGACACGCGAAAACATGTCTCTTTCAAAGCTTAAGGTTATTGAAGTTCCTTCAAATGCTGTTGCAGGCATTTACGTACACTCAGACTTTAAGACAGCAGCAGTGACTATTGTTGAAGGTTCTGAAGCTGATTGTGTAAAGACATTTGCACGCGACTGTTGTATGCACCTGGCTGCATTTACACCTGCTTACATCAAACAGGAAGATGTTCCAGAATCATACATCAACGAACAGAAGGAAATTTTCAAGGCTCAGATGGATGCTGATGAAAAGGTTTCCAGCAAACCAGAAAATGTTAAGGAAGGAATCCTTGCTGGAAAGATTAAAAAGCACCTTGCAGAAATCTGCTTTGTTGACCAGATGTTCGTAAAAGACGACAAAAAGTCTGTTGCTGCTAAACTTGCAGAAGTTGCAAAAGAAGCTGGCTCTGAACTTAAATTTGGCGAAATCGATTTGTTCATGTTGGGCAAATAAATAAAATAACGATCTGTACAAGAAAAAATTTGTACAGGTCGTTTATTTTTTTTTAAATTCATTTTATACTGTTAAAAAATCATTTATGAGGTCACTAAAGACTTTCTTCGTGACAACTCTATTTTTTATTTTATCAAGGAGACTTTTATGGCTGCTGATATTGAAAGTAAGATGGAAAAAACGGTAAATGCTTTGCAGGATGAATACAAGGCAATCCGTACAGGAAGAGCAAGTGCTTCTCTTTTTGACAAAGTTCGTGTTGACTATTACGGAACACCAACTCCTTTAAATCAAGTTGCAACAATTTCTATTCCAGAAGCGCGTTCTGTTGTTATTTCGCCTTTTGACAAATCACTTGTTTCTGCGATAGAAAAGTCTATTCAAAAAGCAGAATTGGGATTAAACCCAAGCAATGACGGTAAAGTAATTAGAATTGCAATTCCTCCTTTAACAGCAGACCGCAGAAAGGAACTTGTAAAGCAGGCAAAAGCTACTGCAGAAAATTACAGAACTACAATCAGGAACCTTCGCCGCGACGGTAATGATGATTTGAAAAAGCAGCAAAAGGCAGGCGAAATTACTGAAGACCAACTTAAAACTGAAACAGATAAACTTCAAAAGCTTACTGACAAGTATATTGAAGCAATCAATAAAGTTTATGATTCAAAAGAAAAGGAAATCATGGACTAAAAATGTCAAATTCCTTGCAATCTGAAGAAACAGGAAAACTTTCTCTAAAGGCAGAAGACCTTCCCCTTCATGTGGGCATAATCATGGATGGAAACGGCAGGTGGGCAAAGCTTAAGGGCAAAAAGCGCACTGCCGGTCATTCTGAAGGACTGAAAACTGCCAAAATGATTG
>CAVCWN010000262.1:0-6839 GCA_963605975.1 Desulfovibrionaceae bacterium
GGATCAGTTTGTGCATAATAAAAAAGTACAATGGCAAAATTGTAGCGGACAATCACATTAATCTGGGCAATAAAAGAAATCACGCTCAAAATCATTTCTCCAAAAATCGCACTTTCGCCTAAAAAACTCGAAGCAAAATTTGCAAAAAGCAAAATCAAAATAGGAAGGTAAGATGAATAAACAAAAAATCCAATAAAGCGGAAAATATTTTTTACAGTAAAAATAAAACTTTTTCCAATCGCCTTTAATGCTTTTGTATTTCTGTCTGAATACAAAATAACATTTCTAAAAATAAAAGGAAAAAGTAAAAGGCATGACAAAACAATTGCAAAAATACTCAATGTCATTATGGGCTTAAAAATGGACAAAAGAATTTCGTCACTGGGATTTTCAGCATAAGATTCAAACAAAGCCATATAGGCAGGATTTTTTGTAAAAATAAAATAGCAGATAATAAAAGTAATAAGAATTACCAGCAGCTGAATCACTGTATAAATGAATGACATTAAAAATGTCCGCTTCTGGTCTTTTTTAAAAGCAATAAACAAAAATCCTAAAGTAACAAATTCATTTTGCACCAGGCGGGCAATAATCACATTCAGCCCATAAGCAATCTGCATTAAGAAAACAGAAATAATTATAAAAAGCACAATGGATGTCACTAAAGAATTTACAGAAATGCTGCCAGTCCTTGTAAAAGAAAAAAAGGCCGGAATCCAGGCAAGTCCGCTAAAAATCGTATTTATCAGAGTGTAAAGCAAAACAGAAAAAACAGCCTTGTTACTGTTCACTTTTATTTCTGCCGTCATCAAAGATTTCAATTGTCTAAATGTAAATTTTTTTTCAGCCATAATATTTTCCTGTCAAAGCAAAAGCCTTTCTTATTTCTTTAGTCTCTCTCCAAAAATTGCAATTTCTAGAAACTGCCCAGCAAAACCCCTTTAGAAAAGTTTCATCTGCTCACTGTCCTTTTCCACTTCAATAGACTCAACTTCTTTTGTGTCCAGGCGGAGTCCGTTAGCCTTGAGCCCCTTTTCTTCAAAATCACTTGCATTAAATTCTTCTTCAAGAACTTTTATGCGGCTCTTTTTAACATAATGCAGTTTAAACTTAAACTTATTCCTTGTGTCAAGGTGCAGCACTTCCATTCCGTCTGGCGCAAAAAGATAAGGACGGTTCATAATCCAGCCATTGATTCTGCACCTCTTGATGTAAACCTGTTTAGTTTTTGGATCGCGATAAATTATTGTAAAAAGAATTTTATTAATTTCTTCCTTGTCCGCAATCTGGCAAAACCACATTCCCTTGTCTACAAAAAGTTTTTCAGGCACATCGCAAACGGTATAAATGCCGCTCTTCCTGACAAAAAGAATTCTGTCATAAGGAGTTACCTTACAAATTTCCATACCGCCAGAAATGCCCGTGCCCAAATTTCCTTTTTCACTGTCATAGCGCAAGGCAATATCTCTTTTAACAGCAGTCTTTGCTTCAACAGCAGAAAAACTTGCAATTTGAGTATGTCGCTTAAGATCTTCCGGGCTGAATTTTGAAAGCATTCCGTCCAAATATTCAATTGCGCATGCCGTAAGATTTTTCAGCCGCTTGGCAATTTCCTTTAACCGCAAATTAATTGCAGCCACCTGGTCCTTATTTTTGTTTATATCAAAAAGTGAAATTCTTCTGATAGGGATTTTTAAAAGATTTTCAACATCTTCATCCGTTACATCGCGAACAAGTTCTTTCTGGAAAGGTTTAAATCCATCTTTAACAGCCTTGTTCACGCTTTCAGCAGTTTTCATTTGCTCAATCTTTTTGTAAATTCTTTCTTCAATAAAAATTCGCTCAAGGGTTCTTGCATGCAAATCTTCTGTCAGTTTGCCCCTTTCAAATTCCAGTTCATCCTTAATGATTGCAGTAAGTTTTTTTGCATAATATTTTATGATTTCACTTGCTGTCATCACAACTGGCATGTTGTCTTTTATAACCAGCATCTGGCAGGTAATAGATTTTTCACAATCAGTAAAAGCGTACAAAGCCTTTTCTACATCTTTTGCATAAACTCCGCGTGGCAGTTTGATTTCAATGTGACAGTGATCAGTTGTAAAATCATCAATGGAAGAAATTTTTATTTTACCAGACTTGTAGGCATTTTCAATAGACTGCATCAAAGTGTCAGATGTTGAATCAACAGGCAATTCTGTAATTACAATTTTCTTTTCATCACTCATGTCCAGTTTTGCACGGGTGATAATTTTTCCATTACCGTCATTGTAATGACTCACATCAATTAAACCACCTGTAGGAATGTCAGGATAGATTTCAAACTTTTCGCCCTTAAGACATTTTTTTTCTGCCTCAAGAACTTCCTTAATATTGTAAGGCAAAATTTTAGTGCTCATACCAACCGCAATTCCCTCAGCCCCAATAATCAGGGCAACAGGAATTTTTGCGCGGAACACAAGAGGCTCTTCGTTTCTACCGTCATAACTTGGCAAGTACTGGGTAATGTTTGGATTGTAAAGAAAATCTTTTGCCAGAGGATTTACACGACACTCAATGTAACGCGGTGCCGAAGCTTCATCCCCAGTGTAAGGGTTTCCAAAGTTACCCTGGCGGTCAATAAAGATTCCCTTGTTGGCAAGAACAACTAAAGCTCCCCCAATAGAAGCATCTCCGTGGGGATGATATTTCATGCACTCACCAACAACACCTGCCACTTTATGAAAACGTCCGTCATCAATTTTAAAAAGAGTGTGCATGATTCTTCGCTGAACAGGTTTCAAGCCGTCTTCCAAATCAGGAATTGCACGATCACGGATTACGTAACTTGCATACTCAATAAAATTTTTATCAAAAAGATTTTTTACAAAAGCCATAATTTTTCCTTATTAGTACCACAAAAATTTCTTGCGCCAAAACTTTCACTAGGCATCAACATTTTGAAGAAGATGTTTTTCAATAAATTCTCTTCTTTCCGGAGTATTGTTCCCCATGTAAAAATTCAAAAGTTTAGGAACCATTTTCAGTTGAGAAATTTCCACCGGAGTTAAGTGCATTGTTTCAGGATCAATAAACTGCCTGAATTCAGAAGGGTTAATTTCTCCAAGTCCTTTAAATCGTGTAGTTTCACAGGATTTTCCCAATTTAGCCTGGGCCTTATCCCTTTCTTCTTCGCTATAGCAGTAAATGTTTTCCTTTTTATTTCTTACCCTGAACAAAGGAGTTTCCAAAATGTAAACGCGGCCTGTCGTAACAAGTTCCTCAAAAAATCCCAGGAAAAATGTCATAACAAGATTTCTAATATGATAACCGTCATTATCAGCATCAGTCGCAATCACAATTTTTGAATAGCGCAAATTTTCCACATCACTTTCAATACCCAGTGCCATCATCAACTGGAAGAGTTCATCATTTTTGTAAATGTCTGCCTGTTTTTTTCCATACATATTTTGAGGCTTACCGCGCAAAGAAAAAATTGCCTGGTAATTTGCATCGCGCGAATGAGTCATAGTACCGGAAGCAGAATCTCCCTCAGTAATGAAAATCATTGACTGTTCGCCCTTAATTCCATCCTGGATATGATACTTACAATCCTTCAGTTTTTTAATTCTAACAGAAACCTTTTTTGCCGCTTCCTTAGCCTCTTTTTTTACAGCGCTCAATTCCGTTCGAAGTTTTTCATTTGCTTCGATTTTTTCCTTTAACTTTCGCGCTGCTTCCGGATTACGATTCAGCCAGTCATTCAAACCAGACTGCACCTCCGGCACAATCCAAGACCTCACATCCGTGTTGCCCAGTTTATTTTTTGTCTGTGATTCAAAAACAGGGTCCTTCACTTTAACAAGAACCGCACTTGCCATACCGTCACGAATATCTTCCGCCTTAAAAGATGTTCCGTAAAAAGCATTCACCCCTTTTACAAAACCTTCCTTAAAAGCATTCAAGTGAGTTCCACCATCCGCCGTATACTGACCGTTTACAAAAGAAAAATGATTTTCACCATAAGCATTCGTGTGTGTAAAAGCAAAGCGAATGTGGTCACCAACATAAGAACCGATCGGGTAAAGGGCATCTTCTTCCATCTCACTGTTCAGCAAATCAAAAAGGCCGTTTTCAGAATGATATTTCTGACCATTTAAATTGATTGTAAGCCCTTCGTTAAGATAAACATAATTCCAAATTCGCTTTTCAACAAATTCCATGTTGTAGTTGTATTTTCCAAAAACTTCTACATCCGGAACAAATTCAAAATAAGTACCATCCGCCTGCTTTTCCTTCAATTTTCCTGTACGCTGCGAAACAAGCTTGCCCTTTTCAAAAATAGCTTCACAACATTCGCCCTTACGAATAGCAATAACGCGGAAGTAAGAAGACAAAGCATTTACAGCCTTAGTACCAACCCCATTCATTCCCACTGAAAATTGAAAAACATCATCATTATATTTTGCACCAGTGTTAATTTCAGAAACACATTCAACCACTTTTCCCAAAGGAATACCGCGCCCGTAATCGCGCACCTTCACGCGGTTGTCCTTGACGCTCACATCAATTTTGTTTCCAAAACCCATAATGTATTCGTCAATGGCATTGTCCACCACTTCCTTTAACAACACATAAATTCCGTCATTTTGATTTGAACCGTCACCCAGGCGACCAATATACATTCCACTTCTTAAACGGATATGTTCCAAAGCGTCCAAATGTTTAATTTGAGATTCGTCGTAATCTTTCACAGCCTTTGTCTCTCTTTTTGCAGAAGTATTTTTTGAAGGCACAGAAGCACTTATTTTTTTTGCTTCTTTTTTTTCTTCCAAAATTGATTTTTGGGATTTTTCTGATTTTGAAGATTCTGCGGATTTTTCGGATTTTACCGATTTTTCAACTTTTACAGCCTTACTTGATTTTTCAGTTTTTGCTGATTTTGCAACAGGCTTTTCGTTTTTAGAAAGAGTACTTTCTGCCTTAGCAGAAGTTTTTTTAGCACTAGCAGTCTTCTGTCCTGCAGAAGACGATTTTTTACTTATTCCACCCATAAAATCCATTATAAATCATAAGTGGAATTTCGTCTATAAATTTAAAACTCAAAAAACCAACTTGCAACTTGAAAAAAATCAAGCCAGTTGGTTCATTTTTTGAGAATTACTGTAAGAAAAAGGGCAAAGTTACCTCCAAAACCGTAATTTTAGAGGCCCAATAAAATCTTCAAGATAGAAATTTCACCTTTCAAAAGCAGAAAAACCATCCCAAAGAAATATCCCTTAAAGCAGTCCGAAAAGACCAACTTTCTAAAGGCATTTTAAAAGCGTGACTTCCTAGCCCTGCTGTTACCAGGCGCTAAAAACTGCAGCATTCATAAAAATGCCCTAAATATAATCTTACAGGAAGATATACTATTTAATTGAAGAAGCTATTCTTTCAAGAACCTTCTTGCGATCCAAAGGCTTAACGATATAGTTCTTTGCACCAGCCAAAAGTGATCTCTTAACAAGTTCTTCCTTACCCAAAGCTGAAACCATTACAACCTTTGCGTTCTTGTCAAAAGCCATAATCTGTTCCAAAGCGGTAATTCCGTCCATACGAGGCATAGTAATATCCATTGTAACAAGATCAACATTTGGACAAAGTTCTTTGTATTTGTCTACCCCTTCTTTACCATCAGCAGCAGTGGCAATTACTTCATAACCGTCACTAGAAAGAATCTGTGTAAGCTGCTTAGCAACGAATGCAGAATCATCTACAATCAATACACGAAACTTTGTTCCGTCATCCTTGATTCCCTCAGGCGGACGTTCGTTAATTGATGGAAAATCCTGTTTTGTCTTCATACTATATTCTCCTTATATTTAACCCTTTAATTCATTATTCAAATTGAATGAATACTAATTAATCTACTAAAAGATTGCTTTCTATTCAAGATAGCAGACAAAAATCAGAGAAAATAAATTCTAAAATTATGTGCGCTCACGAATAGCAACATTTACTTCAATCTTGCCGTACTCTGTAATAAGAGGAACAATCAATGCTTCTACATTTTCATTTGTTCCGCCCAAAGCAGCAATTTCCATTTTTTCTCCGGCAAAAAGTGCTGGAGGTGTAAGGTCAAACTTAAATCCCAATTCATGCAATTTTGTAACTGCCTGAGCTGTAATAAGATTGGCCAATTCAGAAATAGTAGCCTTTGCAAGATCATCAAATTCCGGCAACTTTTCATCATTCATCTTAGAAGCAATAGCCAAGGCTGTATCGTATGTCATGTCAAACAAAACGCGGCCTTCAACATCACCAGCCAAACCAACAAGAGCTGCAACTCCCATAACAGGCATTGCTGTAGACTTGAGGTAAAGGTCACCTCTTTTTACATCTGCACCACCAAGTACTTCCTTAAGTACACGATAAGAAGTTTCTACGAATGGGTTGATATATTCGACTCTCATTAAATCCCCCTGAATATATAGAAAAATAATATGATTTTTGGCAGCTAAAAAAACATTGAAAATGATTTTTTTAGTTGCCTGCGGATTTTAACTCCTTGAAATTCAGGGACTCAAAATGCCGCGTTTTTAAAGTTGCCTTCAAAAACTGAAATTTTTAAAGGCTACCTTTATACTATTTTGTATAAAGCCTGATTCCATCAACCTTACCAAGCTTCCAGTCTGGCAGGTTAAGCTTTTCATTTTCACCCAAGACTATTAAACCATTACCCTTAACTTTTTCAGCAAAGTCATCAAAAATAACTTTTTGCGATGTTTCAGGAATAAATGATAACACATCTCTGGCAAAAACAATATCAATATCTGGCAAATTATTTGAATTTACAACATTGTGATATTCAAACATTA
>CAVCWN010000263.1:0-3782 GCA_963605975.1 Desulfovibrionaceae bacterium
TTTTAAAACAGATAAGCCCTGTCTGCATTCAAGCAGGCAGGGCTTAGATAAATCACTGCTGCTCATTCAAATTACTGAGCGCTGAAAGATGACGGCATGCCAAAAAAGTTGATGTAAGTAGACCAGAAGTTGTCTTTTACCTTTGGATCATCATTTAAAGCGTTGCTGAGCGAAAGCTGGTTATTTGAAACAATTGTAGAATCATAAGAAGACTTGTCAATGTCTGCTACATTGTCCTTTTGAATGCCAGTGCACTTTACAAGGGCAACATAAGAACCAATAACCATAGGTTCGCTGATTTCGTCCACATCAAGGGCAAAAATCTTTTTAAGAACATCTTCGTTTCTGGAAATGTTTGAAAAAGCACCCTGTGAAGAAACTGTATCAAAGAACTGTGAATTTCCGTAGTTTAATGGGAAAGGATCACAAGTTACAATTTCAAGACCTGCTTCTGCTGCTGCTTCTTCAAAAGAAGAAACTTTTGACTTTGAAGCAACAATCTTTGCCTTGTCCATAAAGTAGTTTTCAATATAACCTGCTTCATAAGAAGTCATGTAATTTTTTACAACAGTCACAATTTCAGGCAGGCTTTCTTCTGCCTTTGATTCTTCATCACCACTAATTGCGCCAACTGTATTTTCGACTGGCAAAGTTACATTAAAGTCAGCAGCTGTCTTTTCTCCGTCACAGCGGAAAATTGTCCAGCTGGATTCAACAGAGTAAGGCTGCTTTGTTTCAATTACACTAGAAAGGGCATCCTTTTCCAGAGAAGTAATTTTTTCAAAATCTTCTTTGTTTAAAAGGATTTCATTTTCGATGGCATAAGAATAGTTACTGGTAAGCTTTCCAAGGGCATCTGTGTAAAGCTGTGAAGAACGTGTTGCCGCATCTTCAAAAGTAATTTCGTTTGAAGTCAGCTGCTTTAAAGTAGTTTCTGCGCTTTCCTTTGAATCGAAGGTGAGGGCAGACATGTCATACTTTGTAAACTTTTCAGCATTTGCCTTTCCAAAAGCCAAAACTTCTTCTGCAGGGTAGTCAGATTTTGCCCACTGAAGCAGCTGGAATGAATGTTTTTCAGCCCCCATAGAAGCAATAAAGTCCAATTCCTTAGAAGAAACCTTAGCGCCATACAAAGACTGGCCATTTACCATTGTGCTTTCGCCCAAAAGGTCATCTGTGTAAGTGCCTGCCAAAATGGATTCTTTTAAAGAAGACTTGTAAGAAGCCAAAGAGTCTTTGTCTGCCTGGCTATAAGCATTTTTGTCAAAGTTGCCGTCTGCATCCATAAACTGCTGCATTACCTGGCGATCAAGTTTTTTTGAAGAAACAGTATAACCTGTTTTTGAAACCCTTGCCGAATATGCATAAGATTCAAGTGTTTCCTGGTAAGCTTGCTGAATAATTTGATCGCGGTACTGGGTGTTTTGATTGATGTCAATTCCGTACTGTTGGTAAAGTTGGGCATAACTTGAAACCCTATTTACAAAATCTGAACCCTGTTCCCATGCGATTTTTTTGTCACCATAAGAACCAAAAACAGCCTTTTCTTTTTCAGCCTTGTTTGACTGAATCAACTGCACAATACTAACCGAACCAACCGGAATAAAAACTACAACTGAGATAATCAAAATTATCACAGCACCAATGTTAACTTTTCCTTTCTTTTCTGCCATAGGAATTTTCCTTATAAGATTTTAAATTATAGTGGCTAAGAGTTTACCATTGTAAAAAATCGCTGTCAATGTGAAGAAGTCTTTTTTTCTTTTTTTGAAGCATACCTGCTTTCCTTTTACCGCCCTTCCAGCCTTCGCTAACGCTCATCCCCCGCGACAGGTCGCGGGGGACTTTGGGCTTTTAGGGCGGGCTAGGCTTTATTTGCATAGAATTATCTAAATGTTTCTAGCATTTCTGGTTTGGGGCAGGCCTTTTCTGTATAGAAAATTTTTCATAAAAAATAGGCTTTACGAAAGAAGTATTTCTTTCCAAAAAATACCTAGCCGGCCCTGTAATGGTTTGCCGAAGGCAAAGTGCGAAGCACCGAGGCGGGCAGCCGAGCCATGCAAGGGCCGTTTGACAAAAGGCGGTATGCTTCAAAAAGAAAAAGTTTTTGCCTTGAAAATGGCCTTCTTGAATTGACTAAAGGGGTGGAAATCTATAGAATAATTGCTCACACTGTCTAGTGTGGATAACTGTAGGCGGCTTTTTAAAAATCTTTTTTACAAGCGGCCTTGAAAATCTGGGGTCTTAAAATAAGATCTTATGGAGGAATCAATGGTTAAAATCAGACTTAAGAGGTTTGGTACAAAAAAGCGCCCTGATTACCGTATTGTAGTTCAGGACTCACGCAAGCCTCGCGATGGAACAACTATCGAAGAAATTGGTGAATATCATCCAATCGCTTCTGACGGTCAGACTGTCCTCAATGCTGAAAGAGCCAAATATTGGCTTGGTGTTGGTGCTCAGCCTACTGCAATCGTTAAGAAGATTCTTAACACAAACGGCTTGTCTGTTAACGGAAAAGCTATCACAAAGTAACTGTAAAAAAGGAGACAAGTCATGGAAAAAGACCTGATTGAATATATTGCAAAATCATTGGTCGACGATCCAGCTCAAGTCACTGTTACAGAAACACAAGGTGAACGTGGACCTGTTCTTCAGTTAAGCGTGGCCCCTGGTGATATTGGCAAGGTTATTGGCAAGTACGGTCGTATTGCAAAGGCTCTGCGCACTGTTTTAAGCGCTTCTGCAAATAAAGACGGCAAGCGTTACAGCCTGGAAATTCTGGACTGATGACAGAGCAGTTTGTAGTTGGTATTGTCCGTGGAACTCATGGAGTAACGGGCGAATTTAAGGTAGAAAGCACTTCCGGCGAGTATGAGCATTTTGAGCGTATGGAAGAAGTGACTTTGACAGATGGAAATGTCAGCAAGGTCTTTAATATAGAAGAAACTGCTTTGGCATCTGGCATTCTGTATATGAAACTGGCAGGGATCAATTCACCTGAAGAAGCTGCAAAGTACAACAGGTGGGAAATCGTAGTTCCCCGCAAATACGCACATCCTCTGCAGAAGGGTGAGTGGTACATAGAAGACCTTAAGGGTTTGTCTGTGGTTTATAGTGATGCAGCGGATTTTACCGCAACGGCAGAAAATACTGTCGGAACAGTCACAAACGTAATGGAAGGCGGATCAGGTTATCTTGTTGAGATTTTGCTGTCCGAGAGCTCTACGCTTTTAGCGGATGACGTTAAGTTTGACAAAAAGGGCTGCCCTAGAAAGGTTTTTGTTCCTTTTAAGGACCAGTTTATTGGCAAGGTTGATGTGGAAGCTAAAATGATGCAGCTGATGCACCTCTGGATTCTGGAGTAACTCCAATGAAATTTACTGTGCTGACCTTGTTCCCTGAAATACCCCGGGCTTTTTTTGAAAGTTCGATCATGGCTAAGGCGGTAGAAAAGGGAATTATTGCCTACGATTTGGTTAATATCAGGGATTTTGCCTTTGATAGACACCACACATGTGATGATGCACCCTATGGCGGAGGCGCTGGACAACTTTTATTGCCGGAGCCTTTAGGTGAAGCTTTGGATTCTGTAGAAGCTTATAAAAAGACGAAACATGTTGTTTATGTTACGCCAAGCGGTAAGCCTTTTACTCAAAAAAAAGCTTTAGATTTAAGTCAGAAAGAAGAAATCGTTTTTATATGCGGCCGTTACGAAGGTATAGACCAGCGTATAATTGATTCTTTTGTGGATGAAGAAATTTCCATTGGGGATTATGTGA
>CAVCWN010000264.1:0-18090 GCA_963605975.1 Desulfovibrionaceae bacterium
AATTCGAGAGGTATCTCTAAAAAAACATTGAAAATGATTTTTTAGAGATACCCTTATAGCAATCCCCCCGAAATTTTTAGGAAATTTGATTTTGCAGAAAGGTGAAGGTTACGCATTTTTTTGGTTAGCAAAGGCTAACTCTTTATATTATAAGGATTTAGAAAAATATTTTTTATAAAAAACATTGCTTTATAAAAGGCCTTATGCTATATTTTAGGCAACTCTATTTTACTTGTGAGGTATTTTATGGCATATAAAATTGACAGCGATGCATGTGTTAACTGTGGCGCATGTGAAAGCGAATGTCCTTCAGAAGCAATTTCTGAAGCTAATGACAAAAGAGTAATTGATGCTGACAAATGCGTAAGCTGCGGTGCATGTGCAAGTGCCTGCCCGGCAGAAGCTATTTCTGAAGAATAAGAGCATTAAAAAATCATCTCGATGCTTTTTTGAGGTTTTTGGATTGATTTCTGAAAACCTTTTTTTATTTTAAAAACTTGAAAAACAGGGGCATTTCTTAAGTTAAGCCTTTACTTTTTCGATAAATTAAGAGTAGCATCAAAATCCCAAATCCATGGAGGAAAAAATGAAAAAAAATCAAATTAAAAAGGAAAATCATTTTTTTAAGGCACTTTTAATCATTTTAATTTTGATTTTTGCTTCTGGCCTGCTGTCATTTATAATAGTTTTTCCCCTTTACAAGTGGGCCAGCATTTCGCCAAAGTCCTATACAATAATCTTTTTATTAGCCTTTTTTGCCTTTATTGCTTTTACAATAGTAAAGAAAATTCTTTCCAGAAAGACTGATGGCAAAAAAAAGGAATAAAAATGTTTTTAAAAAACAATCCTTTCAAAATTCAAAAAACTCTTTTTGCAGCAGCACTTTTGTTTTTAAAAGCCCTGCCTCTTTTTGCCCAGGACTATCCCCTGATTACAGAAATAAAATCAAAAAACACTTTATTTGCCCAGTACCAGCAGGAAGTTGAAGAAGCAAACATGGCAATGGCTAGAGGAAAGGATGTTTTCCTAAATTTATACAGCTATAAGGCCACAAAAGATGACACCATCTTTACGGTTTCGGCAAGGTGTTCCATAAGGTATGACACTCTTGCGTCCATAAACGGCCTTGAAGATTCATCAGCAGCACTTCAGGGGAAAAAACTCATTTTGCCGACAGTAAACGGCCTTTTTATCCCCCACCAGGCAGAAACTTCCATAGAATTGCTTTTGTCAAAAGAATATTCAGCAGACATTTTGGCGGGAAAATACCCTACGGTTTACGTAGAAGGAAAGGCATTTTATTTTGTAAAAAACGCAGCCTTTTCACAAACGGAAAGAAGTTACTTTTTAAATTCTTCAATGTTCCTTCCCTTAAAGAAAAGTGTTTTAACATCAGAATTTGGCATGAGGGTAAGCCCCATAAGCGGTCAATGGAAAAAACACCAGGGCATTGACATGGCAGCCCCAATCGACACACCAGTTTATGCATGTAAGGGTGGCATTGTTTCTGTAGTAGGAAAAATGGATGCAGTTTACGGAAATTACATTATCATAAACCACGGAAGTGGCATGACCAGTCTTTACGCTCATTTAAAAGATACCCTGGTAGAAAAAGGACAAAGCGTTTCCGGGGGACAAAACATAGGCCACGTAGGTTTAACAGGTGCTACAACAGGTCCCCACTTGCATTTTGAAATAAGACTAAACGGCCAGGCTCAGGATCCTGAAAAATACATCAATGTTCAGTAGAGCTTGTAAAAATTACAATTTTTAGACCTTCCCTGTAAAAAAAACTCAAGATTTTGTTATATATGGTCGATACTAATAATGCCGGACGACAATATTATCCCCTCCCACCCGTTGACGTCCGGTTGCCTGATGGGCATGGCCGGCTAAATGCCGGTCTTTTTTTTGTCTGACCAATTAAACTGTCGCAAAGATTGTGATTTTTAACTGCTTGATTTATGATAAAAAAAAACGCTCTTTATCAACTGAAAAAAAAGACTTTTTTCTATATACGGCTTTTATATTGACTAGAAAAGCCTTTTTAACTAGTATAAATCTATGAGTAAAAGACATTTATGGCCATTAATTGTTACACCGCTCCTTCTTTTGTCTGCAGGGCTGGCAGGGGCTGCCTTAGGTAAAGGCTTGGCTGAAACACAGAATGTTAAAAACACGGAATTTTTTACAGAATTTGAAACTGCACTTCCAACTAGAATTCTTGACATAAACGGTGAATTGATTACGGAATATGCCGGAGATGAAAGTCGTGAAATTATTGAATTTAATGACCTTCCAAGTCACATGGTTGAAGCACTTGTAACCCGTGAAGACAAAATCTTCTACGAACACAAGGGTTTTTCCATGAAGGCCCTGCTTCGTGCCGTTATTGGTCAAATTACACATATTTCTTTGGGTGGTGGTTCTACCCTTTCACAGCAAATTGCAGGTACCCTTTACTGCGACCGTACAGATATTTCTGTCAGCCGTAAGCTTAAGGAACTGTGGTGGTCCATCCAGATGGAACGCCGCTATTCTAAAAATGAAATTCTTGAACTCTACCTTAATAAAATTTATTTTGGTGGCGGAACTTATGGTGTAAATGCCGCAAGTAAATACTACTTTGGTCACAGCGCAAAGGAAATTACTCCGGCAGAAGCAGCTGTTCTTGTAATTCAGTTGTCAAATCCTTCTTACTACAACCCATTTGAACACCCTACCCGTGCCATGGAAAGGCAGCAGTATGTCTTGAATTCTATGGTTCAGGAAGACTATCTTACCCAGGAAGAAGCTGACGAAAGTTTTGATGATTACTGGGCAAACTTTGACTATACAAGAACATCAACTTCGGCATACGAAATGCGTGTTGACAACGCACCATGGTTTTCTGAATATGTGCGCCGTGAATTGAGCAGCATGCTCTACGGTACAGAAGACATTTATACATCAGGATATACAGTAAATACTTCCCTCAATCTTTCCCACCAGAAAGAAGCAGAAGTCATTATGACTGACTACATCAACTATGCTAACGAAACATATCAAAGACAAGTTGCAAACAGACAAAAAGATGCCTATGCAAGATACATTCCTTTTACAGAATTGATGGCACTTTTAACTGGTCAGCCAAAGCTTAAAGTCAGTGAACAGCGTGCAGAAAATGTCGCTTTAAAAACATACTCTAATGAAGTAAACCCTCTGCTTGATATTGTAGCCCTTGTTACTGGTATGGATACCTTCAAGACGGAAATTATCAACAAGGGTAATCAAATGCAAAAGCGCAATTCCGAAAAAACAACTATTGAAGGAACAATGGTTGCCCTTGAAAATTCAACCGGTTACATTGACGCTTTAGTCGGCGGTTCAAAATACGACAGCAACAACCAGTTTATTCGTGCCATGCAGGCTAGAATTCAGCCTGGTTCTACAATCAAGCCGCTCTACTATTCTGCCGCAATTGATTCAAGAAAATTCACGATGGCAAGCGTCATTTCTGACACCCCAGTCGTTTTCTCTAAAGACGATGGTTCTCCATACATTCCTCAGGACTTCCGTGGAGAATACATGGGTGATGTTCAAATGTGGTTTGCCCTTGCCCACTCTATCAACATTCCATCAATTAAAATCCTTGACGGCATTGGTTTTGATGCTGCCATTTACAGAATTACGGCCCTTTATGGCATTCCTGAAGAAGAATGGGTTTCACGCAACTTCCAGAGAGTTTACCCTCTGGGTCTTGGTGTAGTTTCTGTTAGACCTGTTGAAGTTGCCAAGGCATTCGCTACTTTTGCAAACCAGGGCCGCGAAGTAACACCGATTGCAATTTTGAATGTTGAAGATAAAAGCGGAAACGTCATACGAGATTTGGAAAGAGAATTGCAGGAAGAACAAAATGCAAAGGGATCTGCCATCCAAATTGTTTCCCAGCAAAATGCTTACATAATGATAGAAATGCTTAAGAGAACAGTTTCAACTGGTACTTTGCAAAATCCTTCTGACTTTAAGAAAACAAAGTCTATGATTGGAAAAGACAAGGGTACCGGTTACAAATTCCTCTTTAAGGATTCAAACGGAGATTCTTTCTACATGCCGGTTGGCGGTAAAACAGGAACAACACAGAACTGGGCAGATGCTTGGACTGTAGGATTTACACCTTATTACACTGCAGCCTTTTGGTTTGGATTTGACCGACCTGGTCAGTCTTTGGGTACTTCCCTCACAGGTTCTACTCTTGCCGGTGTTGCCTGGTCTGATTACATGAACTTTGCAAATCAGGGTAAACCTTACAAAGAATTCTACCAGTCCATTCCTAAGGGAGTTGTAAAGATGGTTGTTTGTTCTGTTACGGGTGACATTCCTACGAAAGATTGCGAAAAGCATAGAACTACGGCTTACTTCCTTTCTGGAACAGAGCCAAAAGAAGAATGTCTTTACCACCAGAATAAAAATCCAGAAAATCTTGCCCTGGAGCGTTTGGAAAAAGCCCAGTACAAGTCTGGAATTGATTTTGGCAACTTGACGGATGACACAGGCCTTAACATCAACTGGGACATCATCAACGGTACCTTGATGGATCAGGCTGAAGATATGATAAACTCATCTTCTTCTGAAGGTGGGGAAACGGGTGAAGAATTTGACATTGATTCAATTTTGCAGAACATTTATGGCGGAGATTCTTCAACTTCTTCTGAAAGCGAAAGTGACTCTGAATCTTCAAGTGAAGAAGATTTAGGAAACTGGTTCCTTGACTAGGGCTAAACCCTATACTAATACTTTGAAGGAAAATGGCTGGGACCTTTAAAAAATGCAGTTTTTAGGGCCCCTTTCTTCTAGAAAAATTAAGGCGGTTAGTAAAAGGCATGCTGGTAAACATAGAAGACATTAAGGTAAAAAAAAGAGTTAGAAAAGATTTAGGTGACATTGATGCCCTTAAAGAAAGTCTCAAACTTTACGGGCTCTTAAATCCTATTACCCTCAATTCTAAATATCAACTTATTGCCGGCGAAAGACGCCTTGAAGCAGCAAAAGAATTAGGTTGGACTCATATAAACGCAAATATTCTTGACAATGTAAGTGACGTTACCGCTTTAGAGATGGAACTGGAAGAAAACAACCAGCGAAAAGAATTTACAGACGAAGAACTTATGGACGGCTACACAAGGCTTAAGCATTTGCAGCATCCTGGATTTTTCAGACGGATTTGGAATGCGATTGTTTCTTTCTTTTCATGGCTCTTTGGATTAATTAAAAAACTTTTTTCAAAAAAGGACTAGGCAAATCCCCCAAATTTAAAAGCCACTTAAAGCTTGCACTTTTTTAAAAAGGCCCTCTCACTTTTCCCCTCAATTTACTTGGTGAACTGTCTTTTTTTTATTCAAAAAATCCGCTATAATAATTTTATGAAATACGGATTTTTAAGGGTAGCACTTGCAAGCCCTTCATTAAAAGTTGCAGACACCCTTTACAATACAAAAGAAATTATTTCTGTTTTAAAAGAAGCAGACAAAAAAGACGTAAGGCTTTTAGTTTTTCCAGAACTGACAATCACAGGTTACACTTGCCAGGATCTTTTTTTGCAGGATTCCATTTTAAAAGCTTCGGTTAAAGCCTTGGAAGAAATTGCAGACGAAAGCAAAAATTTAGACTTGATGGCCATAGTAGGCCTGCCTTTTGAAAAAGATTCATGCCTTTATAACACGGCAGCCTTCATTTACCAAGGCCAAGTTTTAGCATTAATTCCAAAAAGCTACATTCCAAACTACGGCGAATTTTACGAACAGCGGTGGTTTACCCCTTATCAAGAAAATAATGTAGATTTTACAGCTATTTCTCCCACTTTAGGGGAAGTTCCTTTTGGCACAAACATCATTCTTGAAGACGAAAATGATCCTCACATAAAAATAGCATGTGAAATTTGTGAAGACGCCTGGGTGCCCCTGTCACCGGCAAGCATTCACAGTTTAAACGGAGCAACAATAATTGCAAATCTCAGCGCATCGAATGAAATTGTCGGCAAGGCAGATTACAGAAAAAGCCTTATTTCTTCACTTTCAGCTAAATCCATAAACGCCTACCTTTACGCAAACGCCAGCCATGACGAAAGCAGCCAGGACTTGATTTTTTCAGGCCACAGTCTTATTTGCCAAAACGGCCAGATTCTTGCGGAAAAAGAACCTTTCGAAAACGAAAAAGCCCTTTTAATCCACGACATAGACTTACAGTTAATTGAAGCGGAAAGAATAAAGACAAAATCCTTTGCAGCAAACGCCACAAAATTCAAAAAAAATAATTACACAAGAGTATTTTTTTCCTTTGAAGAAAACAAGTTGGACTTTTTAAAAGATGACGGCCTTATATACGAAATTCAAAAACATCCCTTTGTTCCTTCGCAAAATACGGAAAGGGCAAAAAGATGCCATGCAGTTATTGAAATGCAGGCTGAAGGGCTGGCAAAAAGGCTAAGGCACATAAATGGCAAAAGTGCAGTTATTGGTTTAAGCGGAGGCCTTGATTCAACCTTAGCCCTGCTCGTTACAAGCCTGGCTTTTGACAAATGTGGCATTCCCAGGGAAAATATTTTATCCGTTACAATGCCCTGCTTTGGTACCACAGAAAGGACTTACAAAAACGCCCTTTGTCTGGCAAAAGAAATTGGCAGTACTTTAAAAGAAGTGAATATCAAAAAAGCAGTTCTCCAGCATTTTGAAGATATTGGCCAGGACCAGAATATTCACGACGTCACATACGAAAATTCTCAAGCCAGAGAAAGGACCCAGGTTTTAATGGACCTTGCAAACAAAAACAATGGACTTGTCATAGGCACCGGCGATTTAAGTGAACTGGCTCTGGGCTGGTGCACATACAACGGAGACCACATGTCCATGTATGCAGTAAATTCCAGCATTCCAAAATCCCTTGTGAGACACTTGGTTTCATATTTTTGCGATGAAGCAAAAGCCAATGGCAAAAATGAATTGCATGATGTTTTGGATGACATTTTAAAAACTCCAGTTTCGCCAGAACTCATTCCTCCCGAAGACGGAAAAATTTCTCAAAAAACAGAAGAAATTGTTGGCCCATACGAATTGCATGATTTTATCCTTTACTATGTTTTGCGAAGGGGCTTTTCTCCGGAAAAAATTTATTATTTAGCATGCAAGGCATTTCTGGGTGAAAAGGCAGAGGGCAGCGAAAGCATTTACACTAAAGAAATTATTTTTAAATGGCTTAAATCTTTTTACAAAAGATTTTTTTCTCAGCAATTCAAAAGATCCTGCATGCCGGACGGTGCAAAAGTGGGCAGCGTAAACCTTTCGCCACGCGGTGACTGGAGGATGCCAAGCGATGCCTCTGTCGCCCTTTACATGAAAGAACTGGACGACCTTGAAAGAAAAATTTGTGGAAGTCAAAAATAGATGTTTTCATATTTACACAATTTTCATGCAGGAAATTTCGCAGACATTTTTAAGCACACAGTCCTTTTGGACTTGCTTGAATCCCTTTGCAAAAAGGACAAGCCCTTTACAATAATAGACACTCACGCAGCATCCGGCATTTACAATCTGGAAGATGAAAGACTTTTAAAAACCGCAGAAGCGCAAAATGGAATTTTAAAACTTGTAAATGCAGCAAAAGCACTTTCTACAAAAAGTGATTTTTCACTTTCCCCTTCCCTAAAGAAATACCTTTCCTTCCAGGAAAAATTTCTTTCGCAAAAAAAATACGCCGGCAGTCCTGCCATAGAAGAAGCCTTTTTAAGAAAGGGTGACACTCTTTTTTTAATAGAAAAACATCCCCAGGCCCTTGGGGAAATCAAAAAAAATATTTCAAAAAAAGCAAAAATCCTTGAAGCGGACAGTTTTGACGCCTTAAAAGCCCTTGTACCGCCTTTAGTAAAGAGGGGCCTTATTTTTATGGATCCCAGTTACGAAGAAGAAGATGACTATAAAAAAGTTTCCTTTTCTTTAACACAAGCCATGAAAAAATGGAACACATGCACAATTGCCCTCTGGTACCCACTTTTAGAAAAAAGAAAAAATGAAAGGTCACAAATGCTTTCCGCCCTGGAAGATAATGCAAAAATTTATTTGACAGGAAAAGAAGTTTTTAAAAGCGAATTAATTCTTTTTGACCCAAAAGAAATGACAGACGAAGGAAAGGCCCACATGTATGGTTCTGGCATGCTCATAATAAATGCCCCCTACATGATAAAAGAAAAAGTTGAAGAAACAAGGCTAAGTCTGGAAAAAATTTTAAAATAAAAAATGGCAGCCCTCAAAAGAAAGCTGCCAAATCTTCTAGCAAAAAGATAAACTAGAACCAGAAGCGTACACCTGCGTTAACAGGGAAGCTCTTCCACCAGTCTGTTGTTCCAACACCAGAGTCGAAATTGATGTAAATTCCTGGCTGCCATGCAACCTGAGCATAAAGTTCAAGGAACTTAACAGGGAAAACGTTTACACCTGCAACTGCGCGGAATGCAACATAAATAGCTGGAGCCTGAGTCCAATAAGAAACAGCCAAACCTGGTCCCCAGTAGTAGTGGATCATGCCTGTAAGGCGTGGATTCTGTAACCAGTAATCAACTGTCAAACCAGCAGCCTGGAACTGACCATTAGCAAAACTAGCATCAACAGCAAAAACTCCATCAAAAGAATCAAGCTTGAATGTAAGAGCTGCACCTGCAGCACCAGATGTAGGGTTGTAACCACCCTGTACACCAATACCAGTTGCGAAAACGCTTGCAGAACCAACTACAGCGAGAGCCAAAAGAGCTCCTAAAAATCTCTTTTTCATTAAAACACTCCTTCATAGACAAAATGTCTTAGATGATTTAATTATAAGGCAAAAAAAGTTAAATGTCTAGTTTTTGCATTTTTTTCTTTTTTTGGGGCAAACTGCTTTTCCAAGGGCTTTTCCGCCCTTCGCTAGCCGCTCATTCCTGCGCTCGCTGCGCTCGCTCCGGAACTAAAGGGGCTACAAAGCCCTGGCCGCCTGCTTTAAAAATCCATTTGTCCTTCAAGCAAAGAAAATATTTTTTTGTCTTTTAAAGTTGCCGCCAGAAATTAAACTTACCAGAGGCAACTTTTCAAAAAAACATTCTACCTTTCCACATCAAATTGCAATTCACCCTTTTCCTTGTTAAAAGAACATTTTATTACATCCTTTTCCATAAACTTTCCTTCCAGCATAAGTTTTGAAAGAGGATTTTCCACCAAATTCTGGATGGCACGCTTTACAGGACGGGCACCAAAAGACGGGTCATATCCTTCTTTAGAAATAAAGGCAAGGGCATCTTCAGAAAAATCAATTTTAAGCTTGTGATCTTCCAGACGCTTTTGAACTTTATTCAACTGCAAAAGAACAATGTCTTTGACATTATCAAATGAAAGCGAATTAAACATGACAATTTCGTCAATTCGGTTTAAAAACTCAGGGCGGAACTTTGTCTTTAAAAGAGCATCAAGTTCTTCCTTAAGTTTATTTTTATCACCATTGCCATTTTGGTTAGCTTCAAGAATTAAATCGCTGCCCAGGTTACTGGTCATGATGATAATTGTATTCTTAAAGTCAACAAGTCTGCCCTGACCGTCAGTCAGTCTTCCGTCATCAAGCACTTGAAGCAAAAGGTTAAATACATCCGGATGAGCTTTTTCAATTTCATCAAAAAGAATTACGCTGTAAGGACGACGGCGAACCGCTTCTGTCAACTGACCGCCTTCATCATAACCAACGTATCCCGGAGGCGCACCAATAAGCCTTGTAACAGAAAACTTTTCCATGTACTCAGACATATCAATTCTTGTAAGAGCCTTTTCATCATTAAAAAGAAAATCCGCAAGAGTTTTAGCAAGTTCCGTTTTACCAACACCTGTCGGTCCTATAAAAATAAAGGAACCAAGCGGGCGTGAAGGATCATTTAAGCCTGCCTTGTTACGACGTATTGCATCCGAAACAGCATGCAAAGCCTCCTCCTGCCCCTTTACCCTTTCATTTAAAACACCTTCCAGCTGAACATATTTTTGCTTTTCACTGGACATCATTTTGCTGATTGGAATGCCTGTCCATGAAGAAACAACTTTTGCGATGTCCTCTTCAGTAACCTCTTTTCTAAGCAAGGCCTTTCTTTCACTGGAAATTTTTTCCTGTCCCTGAGGATTTTTTTCTTCACTATCAAGTTCCTTTTCCAGCTGAGGAATAATTGAATATTTCAATTCAGCTGCTTTTTCAAGATTACCTTCGCGGGTATATTTCTCCTGTTCAAAGCGGGCCTTTTCAAGTTCCTCTTTTGTGTGGCGGCTGCCTTCAATTATTTTCTTTTCGTTTTGCCACTGAAGTTTCATGGCATCTCTTTTTGATTCAAGGTCTGCCAGTTCCTTTTCCAGTTTTTCAAGACGCTCTTTACTTTCTTCATCATCCTCTTTTGAAAGAGACTGCTTTTCTATCATCAGCTGTAAAATTTTTCTTTCAGCCTGATCCAGTTCCAAAGGCTGACTTTCAATTTCAATCTTTAGACGGCTGGCAGCTTCATCCACCAGATCAATTGCCTTATCCGGCAAAAAGCGGTTTGTGATGTAGCGGTTAGACAGAGTAGCAGCGGAAACAAGGGCTTCATCGTTAATTGTAACCCCATGATGAATTTCATATTTTTCCCTTAAGCCACGAAGAATCGCAATTGTGTCTTCTACACTCGGTTCCCCGCAGTAGACTTGCTGGAATCGCCTTTCAAGAGCAGAATCTTTTTCAATATATTTTCTGTACTCGTTAAGGGTAGTAGCTCCAATCACATGGATTTCACCCCTTGCCAAAGAAGGCTTGAGTAAGTTAGAAGCGTCCATGCTTCCTTCAGAAGCGCCTGCTCCAACAATGGTGTGAATTTCATCAATAAAAAGAATTATTTTTCCTTCTGCCTTGGTAACTTCTTTGATTACCCCTTTGAGTCTTTCTTCAAATTCACCACGGAATTTTGCACCTGCCACAAGCAGGCCCAGGTCCAAAGAAAGAAGGCGCTTGTTTTTTAAAGAATCCGGAACATCATCCTTTGCAATACGAAGGGCAAGTCCTTCTACAATTGCCGTCTTACCAACACCTGGTTCACCAATCAAACAAGGATTATTTTTTGTACGGCGGGAAAGCACTTGCATTACGCGGCGAATTTCTTCATCCCTTCCAATTACAGGATCTATTTTATCCAGACGGGCTCTGGCTGTAAGATCTATGCAATATTTTTCAAGGGACCGCATTTTACTTTCAGGATCCTGGCTGTCAATACTGTCATTTCCACGCACTTCCTTAAGGGCTGAAAGAATTGTATTTTTTGTAATTCCATGCTTCTTTAAAAGTTCGCTTACCTTGTCTTCAATATCTGTAAAGGCAATAAAAACGTGTTCAACAGAAAGATACTGGTCTTTTAAAGCTTCCATTTCCTGTTCAGCTTTTACAAGAACCTTCTGACAGTCATTTGAAAGAGTTACATTCACAGAGCCAGAAACCTTTGGAATCTTATTCAAAAGTTCCTCGCTTTCCTTTAACAGGGTGTCTCTTTGAACGCCAATTCTTTCCACAAGAGGTGGAATAATTCCATCCTCCTGCTTTAAAAATACATTAAGAAAATGTGCTGTTGAAATTTCGCAGTGATCATTTTTTTGAGCTAATGCATTTGCCTCCTGAAAGGCGTCCTGCATTTTAAGGGTCATGTTGTCAAAATTCATATTTACCTCCATCCAATTTTTCTATTCAGGAAAGGCTTAAAATTTTCTCTTATACCTTTCCTTTAAAATAATTAAAAAATTGGCTAAAGGCAAATTTAAAAAAAATTATTCAGCGTCTTCTACGCCGCCGTATTCGCAAAGGGCATTTGAAATTCTGGCATGCTCAATCAGTTCAAGATTTTTCTTTACTTTTTTATACAAGCGGATTTCACCAATTCCCTCTGCCGAAGAAAGAATTTTTAAAAGCTTTTGCTTACCTTCTGCACACTGATAATTTCTTAAAAGCATATTTTTTGTTAAAGAAAAAACGTCAATGTCCAGCACTTGCTTTTTATCCGAAACAGAAACTGTCCAGTGGAGCTTTATATTTTTAGGATCATCCGTTACTTCAAAACATTCATAAGACAGCTCAACTTTTGAAGAATCCTGAGCTTTAAATTCACTTATTTCCCCTTCATTGCAAAAAAGGACACTCAGTTTGTTTTCAAATTCTCCGTGGATCACAAGAGAAGAATTTAAAAGCTTTTTGCCAGAAATTTGAGAAATAAAATTATTCGAAGACACATGAAAATATGGTTCAGGGAATTTTTTACCCCAGGTTTTATCGTAAAAGGCAAATGATTTGTCGCGATTAACAACAAATTCTTCCCCGTCAAAAACAATGGAACCAGAGCAAAGAATTTTTCCTCCCAAAACGCAATAATTGGTCATGCGACTTTGGTAAGATTCATCAAAATCAATGGCATGATCAAATTTCATGTTCCAGCCAATTGTTCCCACGTTGCAGTCTAAAACAGGCATTTCTTTTAATTTAGCCCTTGTAACTTGAACAACGCCCTGGGTAAAATCCGACCCCAACATACAGGAAGTTTTTGTGTCATGGCCCAGCTTTAAAATAAAATCACCCTTACCGCTTTCAAGAATTTCCGGAGTAAAAAAAGCGTTTATCTGTTTTCCCTTATTTTGAAAGTCCCCAGCCTTAACCATAACAAAGCAAGGGGATTTTAAAGGATTTTCATCATTTGCTTCTTCAATATTCTGACCTTCAGTAAGGGCCTGGAAAAGTTCCTCATCAGTTTTTTGAGCCAAGGTTTTGGTATTAAAAAGGCATTTGTCTGGCGAAAGTGCCGGATTGACAATATAAAATTCAAAGAAAAAAGTGCGCTCTTCGCCGGAAACTTTACTGAAAGCATTTGTTACTAAGCGCCACCATTCAAAACCGCATTTTTTGAGTGAACCTTTTAATAAAGATTTTTCAAATTTCTTAATACTATTTGAAGCCATATTCCCACCTTTGTCTTTGACCACAAATAGATTTTCGGCATGAAATAACTTTTTTTTAATCAAAATTCAAAATAAAAAAACAGCCTAAAAAGAAAATCCTTTTAAGCTGCCCTTAAAATAATTTGAATGCAAAATAATTAAAAAAAGGCGCCTTTAGCAAACTTTATTTTTAAGACGCCCTTAAACTAGAAAAATTATTTAAACATGTTATTGATTGATTTTTCAAATTCTTCCTGCTCTTTAGGGAAGTTTTCATCCAAAAATTCATAACAGTTTTGAGCATTGCGCTGAACATGCTCATACCAGATTTTATAAAGATCCATTTCAAGATCCTCTCCCGGGTAAGGAGCCCCCTGAACATCAGAAACAAGCTGTCTCATCATATCGGCAAACTGTTTAATTTTTTTATCCATATCCATACACAACTCCTTATAAAATCACACTAAGAAATTTGCTTTTATAAAAATAAAAGAAGGCTTTGTGGGAAAAAATTTAACTTCCCAAAAGTAATTAAATTATAACCTTAAATTTATGATTTTACCAGTATTTTCTTTAATTTTTTCATTTATTTGCCCCTTTGAGCAAACAATAACAGCCGAAGATTCATCAAATTTTTCCAATATTTTTCTGCAGACTTTTCTTAAATCTTCCGGTTTTGTTTGCAGGCGCCACTTGTCCCTCTTTTTAAAGTATGAATTTGTAATTCCTTCAATAAAATATGAAATATCAGCCTTACCTTTTTCCATAGGCGGAATCTTTTTAAAAACGCATGACCAAATATAAATAAGGGCTTGAAATATTTCATCTTGAGTCAAAAGTTTTTCTGAATACTCTTTCAGGCATTCCTTGTAAATTTCAAGTGAATCAAAAGGATTTGGGTCCCTGTAAGTCACAAAACCAAAGCCACTAAAAATAGAAGCGCCAAGGAAAAGACCGTAAGCTCCACCTTCCATACGAATCTTTTTCCAAAGAGGTCCCCGTTCCATGCACAAAGCGAAAATCTGGGCAAAATTATATTCTTTATCCCTAGTGTGGGGCCAAGGAATGCGAATACTTGAATATGCTACTGAACCTGGAATTATCAAAGTTTCCTTCACATTAAAAAAGTCTTTTTCCACAGAAGCACTTTTTACTTTTGACTTTTTACCTTCCACTTCAATCAGTTTGTAAAAATCCTCATAAGGCTGATTTAAGGCTTCTTTAAAAGGCACAAGATTTAAATCAGAAATAAATTCTGGCAGACAGGACTTTACTTCTTTTAAACTGCCGGCATCTGCAACACAGGTAAAATAGGAACCAGAAGAAATAATTTTTTTGTAAACACGCAAAAAATCAGCAGAAAGTTTTTTTATGGAAACTTTCAGACTTTTTGAAAGATTTACGAAAGCAGTATAACCTTCTTTAAGTTCGTCAATAAGGCCAGACTTTGACATGTAGGCCCTGTTTCTAGTGCTGGCAATTTCCAGCGGTTCATCAAATAAGGCAAGCTTTGTATAGTCAGCTGCCCGTTTAAGAAGGTGCTTAATTCTTTTGTAATCAGAAAAATCAGTATTTAAAAGACAATCTTTTAAAATTCCTAAAATGATTTTAAAATCTTCTTTATTGCACTTAAAATCAAGTTTAAAAATATCCCTATTAAAAATATTTTTATAAGGGAAAGTTTTCCTGTCTTTTTCAGGACCGGCCGAAGTTTCAAGTCCAAGAAAAAATCCCTGGCTGTAACGATGAATCAAACGCTCACCTTCTTCCCAGTTTTTTCCCTTCCAGCCTATTTCAGACAGCAAAGGAGTCAAAAGGCTTGCGATTTTGTAATCTTCTACAGGCAAAAGATCAATAGGGAATACAATAGAAAAATAGATAAAAGGATTTTCAGGTATTTCATTGTAAATAAAAGGAAGACCTGAAATCTTTTCATGCTTGACATTCATTTTTATAGACTTTCGCCTTAAATTTTTTAGGTCAGTTTTTGGAAGTAATTTGTCTGCTTCTTCACTTTCATCTTTATTTTGAAGGGCAGACATGGCCTGCATTTTTTCAAGCAGTTCTTTTTTTGTATAGATTTTCTTTTCTTTAAGCAGAGTCTTTTGTAAAAGTTTTTCCCTTTGTTCAGGATATTCACTTGAAGGCTTACAGAGAATCACAGAGAATTTTTTATTGTCAAGAAAATATTTTTTTATAAGGCCTGGCAAAAAGTGAGGATCTTCCTCTGCCTTTTTATAAACTTTTTCTCGGACATCATCCATGTAAAATTCCATATAAGGATCTTCTGCATAATAACTTCCACGAATGGAACTATACATATAAGTAAGACCTGGCTGGCAATCAGAAGCTTTAGAAGATTTTATTAAATTTCTTACTTCTTTCGTAACATCACAAACAAATTGACTGTCAAAAGTTTCTTTAGAAAAGGAAGTAAGAATTTTAAAAACCTCCTTTTCTATTTTTTTAGCTTGTCTGGAATTAAGATCTGTAAGACCGATTGTAAAAGACGGATTATATAAGGAAGCAACAAGTCCCTGCTGGCAATCAAGCTCGCAGCCTAAAGTATCATGGAAAAACTTTTTTAAAGGACTTGTATCCCGCAGGAAAAAAATTGCACTAAGTAAAAAAAGTTCAGACCGCAATTCCAGATAATCTTTTTTGTCACAATCAATTAACCATGTTAAATATAAAGAAGCATCTTTTTCAGGATCGCCATTTTCTTTAAGTGCCGGCAAGCTGATCCTTTTGTAAGGCAAAGGATTTATCTGTTTTTCGGTCCAGCTAAAAGAAATTTCTTTTCCGTAATCAGAAATTTTTGAAAGAAAATTTTCTTCTATAAAGTCCAGCTGTTTTTTTGTATCAATATTCCCGTAAAGATAAAGGAAACAATTTCTTGTAGAATAATGCTTTTTGTAAAAATCAAGATATTCCTGGTAAGTCAAAGTGGCAATTTCTAAAGGATCCCCGCCTGAATCAAATTCATAAGGGCAGCCTTTATAGATGGATTTAAAAATTTCTTTTCGAATAATTGACACAGAAGAAGAATAGTCGCTGCTCATTTCGTTAAAGACAACACCTTGAAAAGAATAATTTCCATCTTTGTCAATTTCAATTCTTTTTCCCTCCTGCAAAAAAGATTCTTCCCTTAAAAGAGGAAAAAAAACAGCATCCCCGTACGTTTTCATCAAATTAAAATAATCCTGGGGAATAAAAGAAGCAGCCGGGTAGATTGTATGATCCTTGCTTGTCATTGCATTCAAAAAAGTAGACATCAAACTTTTTCTCATAGAAATAAAAGGATCTTTCAGGGGAAAATTTTTAGAACCACAAAGAGTCGTATGTTCAACAATGTGAGCTATTCCCTTAGAATTTTCTGGAGGAGTTTTAAAAGAAAAGGCAAACATATTTTCTTCATCTTTATTCAAAAGATGAAAAACTTTTAAACCACTTTTTTCGTGCAAAAGATAAATGCCACTTGAAGAAATTTCATCAAGTTTTCTTACATCCAAAACTTTAAAGCCCTTATATATTTGCCACTTTTTCATACATAGACCTCACCATCATCTCTGTTCAAAATTCTTAATTCCCCATTTTCCCAAGCCCGTCTGAGGGAAGAAAAAAATTGTGAAGTTACCCTTTCACTTTCGCTTTTGCTCAAAGAAGTTAAAAGACTTTCTTCTTCAAGAACCACGTCGCCCCTGGTTTTGGAAATATTGGAAAATATTTTGTTTCTAAAATTTTCGTTTTTGCCCTTTACAAGAACTGCAATTTCTTTAGAATCCATTGCCTGCAACTTTTTTTGCAAATAGCGGTCGTCCGAATTTAAAACATCGTCTTCTGTAAAAAGCCTCTTTCTTAAATCCTCCCCAAGGTCCGGATCCCCATCCGCCAAAGTTTTTATAAGAGAAGTTTCCTGTGCAGGATCCATGCGGCGTAAAATTTCTGCAAGAATAGATTTTCCGTCCAAACTTTGAGACTGCTCCGTGTTTTGCGCCTGGAATTTTTTTTCGATCGTCTTAGCAATTTCTTTTATAACTTCCGGAGCAACAGGTTTCATTTTTGCCAGGCGAAGGATAACATCCTTTTTGTCATCATCATCCATTTTGTTTATGACAGCAGCCGCCTGCTTAGCATCCAGCTGCGAAAGAACCAAAGCCTTTACCTGACCACCTTCACCGGAAAGCAAAAGATTTATGCGGTCACTGTCAGCCTCAGAAAGAAAATCAAAAGGCTTACCATCAGGAAAAGCAACAGATTTATTTAAAAGTTCTTCAGCCTTTTTTGAACCATAAGCCTTTGTAAGAATATTTCTGGCAGTATCAACACCCCCGCCCTCTTTAGCCTTTTCCATCAAAGACTTAAATTCTTCTATAACCGCCGCCGCCTCTTCATCACTTACGTAAGAAATACTTGCAATTTCAGGAATAATTTTATCCGTTTGTTCAGCAGTCAAATGAGGCAAAATTTTTGCAGCCTCATCCACACCAATAACAACTAAAAATTTTGCAACTCTACGGTAAATAGATTCCTTCTTGGGGCCTTCCTCTTTGGGAACCTTTATAAGTTTTTGCTGAAAGTCAAAATCAGAAGTCTCTTTTGCCTTATCCTTTAAAATTTCACCAATCTCCCGGTTCACATTTTTAAAAAGAGGCTGACTTTGATTTTGATTTTTACTGTTTTCCTTTTGAAAATTCGACTGACTTAAAGTGCTGTGCTGCACATAAAAATCCTTGTCACCTTCATTTGAAGTGCCACTATTTTTTTCAGATTTTTCTTCGTTCGACTGCTCTTTGTTTTTTTTATATTGATTCAAGACCCACTCGTTGATTTGCATAAAAATATTTTAAGACTTTACGCCCATTATTACAAGTAAAAATTTTTTTGCATTTTTCTTTTTTGAAGCATACCGCCTTTTGTTTAACGTGCTGTCCGTGACTACGCTGTCGCTCCGGTGCTCCACTTCGTTTCGCACGCACTTCGTGCTCACTACCATCACGGCTAGGCGGATTTTGAAAACTGAAAAAAAATTCGTAAAAAAATATTTTTAAAAAATTTTGTCACAGATTTTTGTATTTTTTAAATTTTTTTTACTATTAATAATACACAAGGG